>NZ_JBFRFX010000014.1:0-167144 GCF_052115045.1 Cupriavidus sp. 2TAF22 | reverse complement strand
GACCCCCACCCTGCGCGACAAGTACAACTTCACCGACGAAGAAGTCGAGTTCTTCGACCTGCATATCGTCTCCGACGAAATCCACGGCGAGCGCGGCTACCAGATCGTGCTCGAACACGCCGACACCCCCGAACTCCAGCAGCGCTGCCTGAAGATCTGCGAGATCGGCGCACAGATGCGCCTGCTCTATACCACCGCCCTCTATCACGACTACGTCGCGCAGGAAATCCCGCTGCCCGAACTCGAACTCGCCGCTTGAGAGGGCTGCGTCATCGCACGCGGCCGGCATTGCACGCCGGCCGTCCTTGACAGACCACCACGGACCGCTTGCGGAACAGTTGTATGCCGAAAGTCGTATTTCACAAGAATGGCCAGACCTTCGAAGACGAGGTCAAGCCCAGTACCAACCTGGTGGTCCGGGCGGGAATCAAGCAGTTTCCGTATCCGAACCTGCGCTACGAATGCGGCATGGGCAAGTGCTCGAAATGCGCCTGCCGCGTGATCTCGGGCGCCGAGCACCTGCCGCCGCCCAACTGGAAGGAAAAGAAGCAGCTCGGCGAGCGGCTCGAACAGGGCTACCGGCTGACCTGCCAGATCTGGCTGGAGCATGACATCGAGCTGGCCCAGGACGAACTGCCGCCAGAGAGCGTCGCGCCCAAGGCCATGCCAGCCGCAGCGCGGCCGGTGACGGCAACCAGCAATTCGTGAGCCATCGGCAATTCTCCGCACCTGTACCAGCGGCAACAAGCAAGCGGCAAAGTCATGTACGTGATTCTCAGCAGCAAGCCAGGGCAGTTCCATACCGAACTCGTCGAAGGACTGTCGGCCGTGGAGGCCTACGACTACCTCTTCTACGGCCGCATGACGGCGCAGTACGTGATCGCCGAGCTGGCGTATCCGGTCAAGGTGAAGGTGGTAGAGCAAGCCGATGGCGGCACGCAGCCCATCGTCAACTACGTGCCCTCCAAATTCCTGGAGAAGTTCGACACGCTCGAAGGCGCACGCGAGGAACTCAGGCGGCTGGCCAGCTTCGGCAGCATGGATATCGCGCTGGTGAAGCATCCCGACTGAACAACCCCATCCACGACAAACCGAGTATGACCGGCACGGCGCCGGGCAGCCCCCTCATGCAATCGGACTGTTTCCATGATTGAAATCACCTTTGTCACCAACGACAGCAAGGTCGTCACCGCCCCCGAGAACAGCAACCTGCTGCGCGTTTCCCTGCGCGAGAAAGGCGGCATCCCCTTCAAGTGCGGCGGCGGCCTGTGCGGCACCTGCAAGTGCAAGATCGAAAGCGGCCTCGAGTTCACCGACGCCATCAAGCCCAAGGAGCGCAAGCACCTGACCGAGGAGCAGTTCGGCCAGGGCTACCGCATGGCTTGCCAGACCTTTGTGAACGGCGACATCAGCGTGTCCTGGGAAGCGCAGACCAGCGCCGCGGCCAAGGCCGTATCCGTCGCCGGATAAGCGAGCGCCGCTTGTGATGCGGCGTGCTCCCGGCTTGCCGCAGGATAGCTGCGGCGCACCTGCATGCCGCCCCGCCGCGCCAAAGTTTGCCGCTTTGGCACAAGGCCGGCTACGATGCCGCCTCTGCACAGACCGGCGACACCGCCTTCGTCACGCCGGCACAGGAGACAACCCCCAAAATGGATTCACATATCGCCATCGGCGCGGCCCACTGGGTCTACCTCGCCGGCGTGTTCGCCATCGTGCTCACCATGGTGTTCCGCGCCAACGTGGTGGTGCCCTCGATCATCGCCACCTTCCTGGTGACCCTGGCCTGGACCCATAGCCCGGTCAGCGCGCTGGCCAGCATCTTCAACGCCAGCTTCGTGGCGGCGCGCGAACTGTTCAACATCTTCCTGGTGATCGCGCTGATGACAGCGCTGCTCAACGCGCTCAAGGCCCTGCGTTCCGACGTGCGCATGGTGGAGCCCTTCCGTTCGGTGATGAAGAACGGCCACACGGCTTACTTCATGCTGGCCGCCATCACCTATGCCATCTCGCTGTTCTTCTGGCCCACCCCGGCGATCCCGCTGGTGTCCGCCATCCTGCTGCCGGCCGCCATCGCCGCCGGGCTGCCGCCGCTGGCCGGCGCCATGGCCATTGCCATCGCAGGCCAGGGCACCGCGCTGTCGTCCGACTACGTGATCGGCGTGGCGCCGGGCATCAGCGCCAAGGCGGCCGGCGCCGCGGTCAGCGCCGCCATGGTGGCGGACCGCGCGCTGGTGCTGTCGCTGATCACCGGCGGCATCGCGCTGACGCTGGCCTATCTTTCCATCCGCGGCCATATCCGCCCCGCCAGCACCAGCCTGCTGGAGCGCTGGCAGGGCCGCGCGGAAACCGGGATGGACCCCGCCGGTGGCGCCGGCAGCTTCGACAAGAGCGAACTGGCGCGCGGCACCGCGCATGGCGAGCCGCTGGGCACCGACGCCAATATCGCGCGCAGCCTGTCGATGGTGGAGCAGCGCCGCATCAAGTGGTCCAAGGCATTTGCCGTGCTCACGCCGCTGGCCTTCGCGGCGGTGATCGCGCTGATGGTCTCGCCCAAGCTCGGCCTCGGCGTGGCCGAGCTCAAGGGGGGCGAAGCCGCGGCCATGGTGGGGGGCACCGCGGCGCTGCTGATGATCCTTTGCACGCTGGCTGCCGAAGGGCCGCGCAAGATGCTGGACATGAGCGCAGAGCACATCACCGACGGCTTCGTCTTTGCCTTCAAGGCCATGGGCTCCGTGCTGCCGATCGCGGGATTCTTCTTTATCGGCGCGAGCGACACGGCCGGCGCCATCCTGCACGTTGGCACCGGCCACGCGCCCAGCCTGCTGTTCGAGCTGATCCAGGGCGCCGAGCAATGGATTCCAAACAATCACGTACTGGTGGCCTTCGGCGTACTGCTGGTGGGCATGATCACCGGCATCGACGGCTCCGGCTTTGCCGGCCTGCCGCTGACCGGCACGCTGGCCGGCGCGCTGGGGCCCACGGTCGGGCTGGACGCGGCCACGCTGTGCGCGGTGGGCCAGATGGGCGCGGTATGGACCGGCGGCGGGACGCTGATCGCGTGGTCGTCGCTGGTGGCCATTACCGGCTTTGCGCGCGTGCCGGTGCTCGATGCCGTGCGCGCGCTGCTGGTGCCGGTGCTGGCGGGCCTGACCGTCTCGACGATGTGCGCCGTGGTCCTGTGGCGCTGAAACACCGAACCTCAAACCCCTGACAAGCAAGGAGCGACCCGCATGACAACCGCAACCCCGGCCGAAGGCGTGCGCGCCGCGCACTGCATGGTCGCCACCGGCCACCCGCTCGCCGCGCAGGCAGCGCTGCGGGTATTGCGCGAAGGCGGCAGCGCTGTCGACGCGGCGCTCGCGGCCGACGCTATCCTGGGCGTGGTGGAGCCGATGGCCACCGGCATCGGCGGCGACATGCTGGCCATGATCGTCGAGCCCGACGGGCATGCGGTCAGCTACAACGGCACCGGCCGCGCGCCTGCGGCCTTTCCGATGGCGGCACTGGCGGGCCTCCCCGGGCAGCGCATCCCCGAGCGCCACGCGCTTTCGCTGACCACGCCCGGCGCGGTGCGCGGCTGGGAGGATCTGCACCGCCGCTATGGCCGCATGGAGTGGAAGCAATTGTTCGCCCCGGCGATCGCGCTGGCGCGCGACGGCTTCCCGGTCGCACCGGTAGCCGCGCGCGAATGGGCCGTGTTCGATCGCGTGCTGCACCAGGACCCGGTCTGCGCCGCGCTCTATCGCGCCGGCCGCCCGCCGGTCGCCGGCGAGACCTTCAGCAATCCGGAACTGGCGAAGGTGCTGGGCGCCATCGCGGCGGAAGGCGCCGATGCCTATTACCTGGGCGCCCCCGCGCAGGCGGCCGCGACAGCCAGCCGCAATGCCGGCGGCGCGCTGGCGGCCGCGGATTTCGCCGCCCATCGCGGGAATTTCTGCACGCCGGTTTCCACGACCTTCCGCGGCCTGACCGTGCTCGAGTGCCCGCCCAATACGCATGGCGTGGCGATCCTGCACGCGCTGGACGAACTGGGCCGGCTCGACCCTGCCCTGCTGGCGCAGGACGATCCCGCCGCCGTGCTGCGCACCGTGCAAGCCATGGGCCGCGCCATGCAATACGCCAAGCAAACCGTGGCGGACCCGGCCGGCAACACAGTCTGCACCGTGGTGGTGGATCGCGACGGGCTGGCCGTCACGCTGATGACCAGCATCTTCAAGCGCTTCGGCTCCGGCATAGCGGTGCCGGGTTGCGGCTTCGTGCTGCAGAACCGCGGCTTCGGCTTTGCCGGCCCCGGCCATATCAACAGCCCCGCGCCCGGCAAGCGGCCGTACCACACGGTCGTGCCCGGCGCGGCGCTGCGCGACGGCCGCTTCCATGCGGGCTTCGGCGTGGTCGGCGGCCTTATGCAGCCGCAAGGACAATTGCAGTTGCTGGTGCGGCTGGCGGCCTGGCAGCAGCCGCTGCAAGCCGCGCTCGATGCGCCGCGCTGGCGGCTGGAGTCCGACACCGCGCTCGCCATCGAAGCCGGCATGCCGCCGGCCATCGCGCAAGCCCTGCGCGACGCCGGCTACACCGACCCCGCCGGCCTTGGCGAGCTGGGCGACCGCAGCGATTTCGGCGGCGCGCAGATCGTCATGCGCGATGCCTCAGGCGGCCTGCTGGGCGCATCGGACAAACGCAAGGACGGCATCGCGCTGGGCGATTGAAGCGCGCCCCGATTGCCGACACCCATTTCCAACCGCCGGAACCCCACCCGTGACCCTGAAGATCTACGGCATCGCCGCCTCGCGCGCCATCCGCCCCCTGTGGGCGGCGGAAGAACTTGGCCTGGCCTACGAGAACATCCCGCTGCACTACGCCTCGGCGCAAGCCAAGGCACCCGCCTACCTGGCGATCAACCCCAACGGCACCGTGCCCGCCATCGACGACGATGGCCTGGTCATCTATGAGTCGCTGGCCATCACGCTCTACCTGGCGCGCAAGCATGCGGGCCAGGTGCTGTGCGACGGCACCGCCGGACAGGACGCCGGGATCCTGCAATGGACGCTGTGGGCCGCCACCATGGTCGAGCCGCACCTGACGCAGTGGAGCCAGCACACCCGGCTGTTGCCACAGGCGCAACGCGACCCCGCCCAGGCCGCCGCGGCGCTGGCGGCGCTGGCGGCGCTGCGCAAGCCGCTGGCCGTGCTGGACGCGCATTGCGCGCGCCAGCCCTACTTGCTGGGCGACACCTTCACCGTGGCGGATCTGAACGTGGCATCGGTGCTGCACCGTCTGGCCGACATCGATGCCTGCGCCTTCACCAGCTTGACTGCCTGGCACCAGCGCTGCGTGACGCGGCCGGCGGCGCAGCGGGCCTTCGCCTTGCGCCAGCAGGCGGCCTGAGCCAGCGCCACCAGCAGGCCGATGCACGCATCGGCCGCCGCCTGCCCCTGGCGGCAAGGACGCCGCGACGCACCGCAAGGCGGCATGCGGCTAGCGCTTGCCGCCCGCCAGCTTGACGGCATCCGGGTGCCGCCGCAGCCGCCACATGGCGACGCAGCCCAGCGCCGGCCCGATGGCCAGCATGCCGAAGCCCCCGCGCCAGCCGAGATACGCCACGACATCCGGCACCAGGTGGATGCTGACCAGCGTCAGCAGGAAGCCCGCGCAGGTCTGCGCCGTCAGCAGCGTGCCCACCGAGGACGGATCGGCCAGCTCGGTCACGCTGGCGGAGAACTGCGCGGAGTCCGCGATCACGGACAGACCCCACAGCAAGGCCACGGCCACCAGCAGCGCCATCGGCGCGGTGGACAGCCAGCCCATCAGCGCCGCGCACGAGGCGCTGATGCCCATGGCACCGATGGTCACGGCGGTGCGGCCCACGCGGTCGGCCAGCCAGCCGCCCAGCCACGCGCCGAGCGCGCCCACGGCCACCACCACGAAGGTCATCCATTCGGCCCGCGAGCGCGCTTCGGCCACGCCGCGCGCGACCAGCGTCTGCTGCAGGAACAGCGCCAGCCAGGCCCACATCGCGTACAGCTCCCACATATGGCCGAGATAGCCCAGGTTGGCCAGGCGCACTGCCGGGCTGCGCCAGGCCTGCGCCACCTTGCCGATATCGATGCGCGTGGCGCGCCTGATGTTGGGACCGACGCTGGCGAAGCCGATCAGCACCGCCGCTGCCGCGGCACAGGCCGCGGCCACGCCGTAGATGGTGCGCCAGTCCAGCCCGCCGGTGGCGGCCAGCAGGTGCGGGCTGGCCGAGCCGAGCGTGAGCGCGCCCACCAGCAGGCCGATCAGCAGGCCCAGGTCGCGCTGCGCCCAGGTGGCGGCCATCCGCATGCCCACGGGATAGACTCCCGCCATGCACATGCCGGTGACAAAGCGCAGCAGCACCACCACGCCGCCGGTGGGCGGCAGGAACGCCAGCGCGCCGGTGGCCAGCGCCGCCACCAGCGCGGAACCCATGAACAGGCGCCGCAGATCGTAGCGGTCCGGCAGCGACAGCAAGGCCGAGGTAATGGTGCCGGCGACAAAGCCGAACTGCACCGCGCTGGTCAGCAGGGCTTCGTCGAAGGCCGCGATCGCGTGCGCCTGCTTGATAACGGCGATCACCGTGCTCGACGAGAACCACACGCCCATCGCCGCCACCTGTGACAACAGCAGGATGACTAGCGAGGCGGTCTTGCCGGGCAGGTGGGCGGCGGCGGGCATTGCGGGCGTGGAGGACATGACGGGCGCGGCCTGGGCGCGAGCCATCGCGTCAGGTCCCGGCGTCGGCTGGCGCCGCCGCGCCGACCCGGTGGAAATCGCGGCCGAAATAGATCAGCCCGTCGCGGTCGTCCTGCGCGCGCGCGGCCCGGACCGCGCAGAAGAACACCGTGTGCGTGCCGACCTCGGTCACCGATTCGATCTCGCAATCGAGCGCGCTGACCGCGCCGCGCAGCACCGGCGCGCCGGTCTCCATGCGCTCCCACTCTGCACTGGCAAAGCGCTCGCCGATCGAGACGTCCTTGCTGGAAAAGCGCATCGCCACGTCGCGCTGTTCCGCGCTGAGCACATTGACGCACAGCCGGCCGTTCTCGCGCATGGCGGCATTGTTGCGGCTGGCGCGGTTGATGCACACCAGCAGCATGGGCGGCTCGTCGGTCACGCCGCATACGGCGGAAGCGGTGCAGCCGGCCAGGCCCGCCACGCCGTCGGTGGTGATGACGTTGACGGCGGCGCCCAGCCCTGCCATCGCGTCTCGGAAAGTCGTCTTGTCTACCATGCCCTTGTCCGGTGCCTGCGCAGAATGATGATCTCAGGCCTGCGCGCCTGCAACCGCGGCGGCGCCGCGGTAACGGGCGGCAGCGTGCGTGGCCGGCAGGCGGGCGTGGCCGAACAGCTTGTCGCGGTAGGTGCCGTCGCGGTACGCGGTCTTGTAGACGCCGCGCTCCTGCAGGATCGGCACCAGCAGCCCGATCACATCGTCGAAGCACTCCGGCATCACGGTGCGCGAGAGATTGAAGCCGTCCACGCCGGTGTCCTGGCTCCAGCCCTGCATCAGGTCCGCGATGCGCCCGGCGCTGCCCACCCAAGGCGCCTGTCGGCTGCCCAGCACCATCTGCTCGAGCAGCTTGCGGCGGGTCCATTGCGGGCCGGCGCTGCGCGTCATGGCCTCCACATTGGATACGATGGCCTGGCTCTTGCTGGCCTGGATGGGCTCGTCGATGTCATAGCGCGCGAAGTCGATGCCCATCGACGCGGCCGCGTGCACCAGTGCCGCCTCGGAACTGACATAGCGGCGGTATTCCTCGTACTTTTCCTGCGCCTCGGCATCGGTCCTGCCGGTGACGATGGTGGCGCCCATGAACACCTTGACGTCTTCCGCGCGGCGGCCCTGCCGCACCGCCTGGGCGCGGATGTCGCCGACGATCTCCTGCACCCCCTCCTTCTTCTGCCCGTTCACGAACACGCATTCGGCGTGCGTGGCCGCGAACCGGCGCCCGCGCGCGGACGATCCCGCCTGGTACAGCACCGGGGTGCGCTGCGGCGACGGCGCGCACAGGTGCACGGCGTCGACCTTGTACTGCGGGCCGCGATGGTGGACGGCGCGCACCTTGGACGGATCGGCATAGACGCCGCCGGCGCGGTCGTGGACCACGGCGTCGTCGTCCCAGCTGCCTTCCCAGAGCTTGTAGACCAGCGCCATGTATTCGTCGGCGAGGTCGTAGCGGTCGTCGTGCGCCGCCTGCCCTTCGATGCCGATGGCGCGTGCCGCACTGTCGAGATAGCCGGTCACGATATTCCAGCCGATGCGCCCGCCGGTCAGGTGGTCGAGCGTGGACATGCGGCGCGCGAACAGGAACGGCTGCTCGTAGGTCAGGTTGCAGGTCACGCCGAAGCCGAGATGGCGCGTGACCGCCGCCATGGCCGGGATGATCAGCGTCGGGTCGTTCACCGGCACCTGCACCGCGCCGCGCAGCGCGGCGTCCGGACTGCCGCCGTAGACGTCGTACACGCCCACCACGTCGGCGAGGAAGATGCCGTCGAACAGGCCGGCTTCGAGCGTCTTCGCGTAGTCGGTCCAGTACTGCAATTCGCCGAAGCGACTGGATTGATCGCGCGGGTGGGTCCACAGCCCCTGCTGGATGTGGCCCACGCAGTTCATGTCAAAGGCGTTCAGACGAATTTCACGGGGCATGCCGGCTCCAGGTCAGCCATTGGTCCGCCGGGGCCGCTGCTTCGCCGCAAACCGGCCAATGTCTGCCACCCCGCTCATTGCGTTTAATATAGTGGACGGATGACTACCGATAAAAGCGAAATTCGATAAGGGTTAACGCGAGCATGTGAGGCAGCCCGGCGCAATGCCAGATGCCAGATGCCAGATGCCAGATGCCAGATGCGGGAAGCGGGGAAGCGGGAAACAGCGCCGACGCCGGCGCCCGTCAGATGGCCGCCGCCACCGGGCGGTTCGCCTGGCGGCCACGGCGACGCAAGTCAGTCCTCGCCGTCGACCTGGCAAAGTATCCGGTGGGCCAGGCGCAGATGCGGCCGGTCGATCATCGTGTCCCCGAGGCGCACCACGCCGGACGCGCCCACGGTAGAGAACGCGGCCACCACCTGCCTTGCCCAGACCACTTCTTCCTCATTGGGAAGGAAGGCCTGGTTGATCGCGGCGATATGTGCCGGATGCCCCGCCGCCTTGGCTACGAATCCATCGCGGCGCGCCTGCAAGGCCTCTGCCACGATCTGCGCTTCGTCGCCGAGTTTGGTGCTGACGGCATCGATCGCGTCGACGCCCGCCTGGGCGGCCGCAAGCAGGCACATGGTCCGCGCCACGGAGAAGGGCGATGTGAGCTCCCGGCCGGCATGCGACGAGAAAGCGCCCAGATCCGCGGCCAGATCGTCGACGCCCCACATCAGCGCGCGCAGACGCATGGGGGCGTTGCGGTACGACGAGAGACCGAACACGCCCTCCGACGTCTCCGTCGCCATGGCGATGATGCCGGTCTGCTGCTTGCCGCCGAGCAGGATGTGCTCGAACGCGGAAAGAAAATCGCCTAGCCGGTGCACATCGTCGACACTCCGGCATTTTGGTAACACGATGGCATCGGGACGGTGACGCACGACGGTTGCGAGGTCTTCAAGGACGTGCGCCGTGGACAGGCCATTGATCCGCACGAAGAAGCAGGCGGGCATCGATTCCCGGTGCACATCGAGGAAGGCCGAAAGCCGCTTCCTCGCCTCGCCCTTCCCTTCCTCGGGCACGGCATCCTCGAGGTCGAAAACCAGCGCATCGGCGCCGGACCGCAAGGATGCTTCGAGCTTCCTGTCGCTGTCGGCGGGTACGAAAAGCAGAGAGCGCAGATGGCCCGGCGTTCCAATACTCATGGTCTTCTCCTGCCTTGCGGCCATCCAGGCCTGCGATTCCGGTACGCGAGACTCGCGCCCGGGTTCCCGGCGTCCCTGTTGYGACAGGATTCGTCCTGAACCACCGGGTCATTGTCCTGCACGATGCCTGCACCGGGCAACTTCGTCAAACCGCATTCCCGGAAGACCCCTTTAGCCAATTTCGAATACACTGGCCCGGCCACGCCGGCGATACGCGATACGCAATACGCATCGGCATGGGCGGCCGGGAAAAACATGCAGATATCGTCATAGATGGAATGGCCGGCGATGCTCGGGCCGATGGACCGCAAGGACCCCGGCTACAGGCGGCAGGCGCGGGGCGGCACCAGGACGGCGCCTCGTATAATGCGGCGACCATCGCCACGGCCCCGCGCCCGGATTCCAGTCCCATGCAAAACCAGCCTTCCGCCGATCCTACCGTCGCCATCTCCGCCCGCATCAGGACCGAGCGCGAATCGCGCGGCTGGTCGCTGTCGGACCTGGCCGATCGCTCGGGGGTGTCCAAAGCCATGATCAGCAAGATCGAGCGCGGCGAGGCCAGCCCCACCGCCACCGTGCTCGGTCGCCTGTCCGGCGCGTTCGGCCTGCAGCTGTCGATGCTGCTGGCGCTGGCCGAACAGGCTGGCGAGCGCCTCAGCCGGCATGACGACCAGGCGGTCTGGCAGGATCCGGAAACCGGCTACACGCGCCGCGCGGTCTCGCCGCGCAACGGCGGCATGCTGGAATTGCTCGAAGTCATGCTGCCGGCCGGGACCCGCGTCTCCTATCCGCCCGCCGCGTTCACCTTCCAGCACCAGCAGATCTGGATGCGCGAAGGCACGCTGGTCTTCGAGGAAGGCGATCTGGTGCACACGCTGAACGCCGGAGACTGCCTCCAGCTCGGCCCCCCGGTGGCCTGCACGTTCTTCAATCCCGGCGATACGCCGTGCGTGTACGCGATTGCGCTGGTACGCCGCTGACAGGAGCGGGAGCGCCCGGGCCTTGCAACCCGGCCGCGCCACCCGGCGCAGCTAGGCTGCGCAGCTAGGCGGCAGCGGCCTTGCGTTCTTCCTTGCGCCGCCCCCACCAGCCGCCGATCACCAGCAGCAGTGCCACCGCGACGATATCGCCGCCCAGCGCGATGGGCCGCGACGGCCGCCCACCGGCGATGCCATAGGTAAAGCCCTCGATCACCACCGACACCACCGCGCCGAAGACAAAGCAGAACAGGCTATGGCGGCCGATCTGCACCACCGGCCCCATCACCGAGGCCAGCCGCGCCACCCAGCCCGCGCGCACCGCCAGGTAGGCCAGCCATGCCAGGCCCAGGAAGCTCGCCACGCGCAGCGCCGCCAGGCTCTTCTTGGGCAGCGGGAACACCATGGTCGGCAGCCACGCCGGCAGCCACGGCTCATAGACGTGCGGACGCATCCACAGGTAGGCCAGCAACACGCCGGCCAGCGTCATCGCCACCGCCAGCACCGTCACCACCCAGCGCACCAGTTGCTGGCGCGGCAGGATCACGTCAGGCCGCAGGCGCGCCATCAGCCCCAGGCCGAACATCAGTTGCCAGGCAAAGGGATTGAAACTCCAGCCATTGCCGTCGCTGCTCGGCAGCAGCGGCGTGAGCATCGGCGCCATCAGCCACAGCAGCGCGCTGGCGCCGACGAAGGTCAACGGCCGCGCGCGCGCCATGCGGATGCCCAGCGGCGCGAACAGGATGAACACCGCATACATCGGCAGCACGTCCGAGACGAAGGGCTGGCGCGCCACGCTGAACACCTCGACCAGCGTGCTGAACGGATGCGCCATGAAGATCGGCGCCTCGGTGGATACCACCGCCGGTGCCGGCACGCGTGCCAGCGCCAGCAGCAGACCGAACACCAGCATCAGCACGCCGGTCAGCACGAACGCCTTGTAGATCTCCCAGCTGCGCCGCACCAGGCGGCTCTGCGCGGCAGCCGCGCCGTGGCGCGCCTCCATGGCCAGGAAGGCCGAGCTGGCCGAATAGCCGGCCAGGAAGACAAAGATCTCCGCCGCGTCGAAGAACGCGAAATTGCGGATCGTATAGTCAGCCAGCACGCTGCCATTCACGTGGTCGACCACGATGAAGATCAGCGCGACGCCGCGAATCAGGTCAACCTCAGTTCTGCGCTGGGTTTCGTTTGTTGCCAAAAGCATCTCCTGCATTACCCGGCACCGGACGCCCCGACAAAGCGCCCGCGTGCCCCCGGGATCTCCTCGAGCGGAGAACCCGTACCTGTTCAATGTGTAAAAACCAGCACGTTGGACAGGACAGATGCGCAAATGTGCCGCGCCCGAGACGCAACCATGCCCTGGCGACGAACGCGCAGGGCGAGATGATACGGCATACTGGGGATTACCCTAGGATCCTGGGGCGGAGTCTTGCCAGAGGGCGGAAAACAAGAAGGCCGGCGAGCACGGCAAGGAGGCCGAGCCCGCCGGCCCGTGCCGGTTCAGGGGATGTCTTCGCAGCCTTAAGACTGCAATGGCTGGATCTTCGCGCGATGCACGATCGCGCGCCATTTCAGCGTTTCGGCGGAGATCGTCCGTGCGAATGCCTCCGGCGTGCTCGCCACCGGCTCGAGCCCAAGCCCCAGCATCTTCTCGCGCACCTCCGGCTGGCGCAACACCGCGGCCGCATCCGCCTGCCACTTGCGCACCACCGCGTCCGGCGTCCCCTTCGGCGCCACCAGCCCGTACCACGAGGTCACGTCGAAGCCCGGATAGCCCGACTCCGCTACCGTCGGCACGCCCGGCAACTGCGCCAGGCGCTGCGGCCCGGCCACGGCAATCGCCACCAGCTTGCCTGAACGGATATGCTGCAGCACGGTCGACACGCCTGCGAACACCATCTGTACCTGCCCGCCAAGCACATCATTGAGCGCGCTCGCGGTGCCGTTGTAAGGTACGTGCACGGTCTGGATGCCCGCCTCCAGGTTCAGCAGCTCGCCCGCCAGGTGCGCCCCGCTGCCGCTGCCCGGCGAGGCAAAATTCAGTTCACCCGGATGGGCGCGCGCGTAGGCCACCAGCGCCTTGAGCGAATGCGCGGGAAAGCCCGGGCTGACCACCAGCACGTTGGGCGACCTCGCCAGCATCGTCACGGGGACCAGGTCGCGCGTGTCGAAGCCAAGCTTCGGGAAAAGAATCGGGTTCACCGTGAGGTTGCCTGCCGGCGCCAGCGCCAGCGTATAGCCGTCCGCGGGTGCCCGCGCCGCGGCCTCCATGCCGATATTGCCTGCCGCGCCGGGCTTGTTGTCGATCACCACGGCACGGCCCCACTGCTCTGCCAGCTTCTGCCCCACCAGTCGCGGCAAGGCATCGGACACGCCGCCCGGCGCGAACGGCACGATCACCCTCACCGGCTTTGCCGGGAAACCCTCGCCTGCGGCGGGGCCGGCAGCGAACGACGGCAGGCTTGCGCAGGCCAGCACGGCTGCCCCCGCAAAGCGAACGACAGTGGAACTGGCAAGCTGGCGGACAAGACGATTCACCTCGGACTCCGAAAAACGTGGAAAGACAACAAGCGCGCCGGGCATGCGCGCGCTTGTTGTTCAGATCGATGTTATCGAGCCGCCGGTTACTTGTATAGACAACTTTTCAGCTATGGAAAGGCAGTTTTTGCATATGGAACAGGCGCCATATGGGACAGGCGCCGCCGGCCTGGGGCGAAACGGATCTCGACTACCCAATCACCTCACCCGCCAGTTCGCTCTCCAGCCAGGCGCGGAACTGCCGCACGCCGGGCCGCTCCACGCTTGACGTGACGATCTGGTAGGTCAGCCCGTCGGCGGTGTACTCCGGCACCACCACCTGCAACTGGCCGCTCTTGAGCATCGGCAGCACCATGGGCGTGCGCCCGATGGCAATGCCCGCCTGCTGGACGGCGGCGTTGAGCACGTGCGCGTATTGCGAGAAATACAGGCAGGCCTGCTTGGGCGAGCGCAGCAAGCCCAGGCGCTGGTACCACTGCGTCCACGACATCCAGGCAAAGCGGGCGCCGGGGTCGTGGAAGACCAGCAGGGGCGCATCGAGTATGTGGCGCGGCTCGGTGATGCGCGCGGCGATGGCGGGGGCGGCCACCAGCATCAGGCGTTCCTGCAGCAGCGGGCGGGGACCGCCGGGACCGGGGGCTTGCGCATTGAGGCGGATGGCCAGGTCGATGCCTTCGCGCTCGAGATTGAGCATGGGTTCGGAGGCATCGATGCGGACGTCGATGCCGGGTTCGGCGGCCTGGAAGCGGGCAAGCTTGGGCACCAGCCAGAGGGCGGCGAAGGATGGCGTGGTGGTGACGGCGATGGAAACGCGGTCCACGGCGAGCAGGCGGTCGATGGCGGCGCCGAGCTGGCCGATGGCTTCGCGCGCGGCTTCATAGAGCTGGCGGCCTTCCGGGGTCAAGCTCAGGCCTTTGCCGCCGCGCCGGAACAGCGCGACGCCGAGCACGTCTTCCAGGCTCTTGACCTGCTTGCTGATGGCGGACTGGGTGAGGCAGAGCTCTTCGGCGGCTGCCGTGAAGCTGAGATGGCGCGCGGCGGATTCGAAGCCGCGCAGGGCCTCGAGCGACATGGTGCGCAGCGCGCTGGTGGAGGCTCGGCTCAGGATCGTCATGACGCCCAGGCATACCGCTGATGAAAATCCTTCCGGCCGCTGCGGCCGGTTCCCGGCAAGAATGCAGTCAAGGTTCCCGGCGCCCATCTGGCGCTATCCGACGCTCACCCGATGCATTCGGACGCAAGCCCATGCGGCGGATACAGGGGAAGCGCTTTGCCCGGAGGCTGACATGCGCGCGACGACCACGACCCAGAGCGTTAATCCATCGGCCACGCCAGCTGCCGCGCAAGGCCTCTGGCTGCTCGGCCCGGCCGCGCTGCGGATCCCGCTTGGCTCTGGATCTTACCTGATCTGCACGCAGGGCATGGCATGGCTCACCCAGCAATCGGCCGCGCTCGACGCCGCGCGCCGCGACACCGTGCTGGCCTGCGGCGAGCGCTTCGTCGCGGCCGAGGAGACCGTGGTGTTTGTCTCCGGCTTTCGGGGGCGGCCGGCGTGCATTGCCGTGCGGGACCCCGCCTGAAGAACGCCAGGAAAAAACGTCACGACAAAGGAGAACGACCATGAACGATGCACTCCACGGGCACGCTGCGCAGGACGACGGACACGGCGCCCCCGCCGGTCAAGCCGGTCACGCCAATCAAGCCGATCAAGCCGATATGCTCGTGCAATATGAAGCGCTGGGCGCGCACGCGCTGCTGGTACTGAACCGTCCGGCCAAGCTCAATGCGCTGAGCTATGCGCTGATCGATGCCTTGATGGCAAGGCTGGATGCCATCGAGGCGGATCCGGCCGTGCGCTGCGTGATCCTGACCGGCAGCGGCACGCGCGCGTTCAGCGCGGGCGCAGACATCGCCGGCTTCGCGCCGGATATCGCGGCGTCGCCGGAGCAGGCGCTGCGCCGCTTCCTGCAGCGCGGGCAGGCCATGACGCGGCGCATCGAGTCGTTTCCCAAGCCGGTCATCGCGGCGGTCAACGGCCTGGCCTACGGCGGCGGATGCGAGACCGTGGAAGCATGCAGCCTGGCCATCGCGGCAAGCCATGCCACCTTTGCCAAGCCGGAGATCAAGCTGGGCTTTCCGCCCACCTTCGGCGGCACGCAGCGGCTGCCGCGCCACGTCGGGCGAAAGCGCGCCAACCAGATGATCCTCACCGGCGAGCCGATCGACGCGGCCGGCGCGCTGCGCTTCGGGCTGGTCAACGAGGTGGTGCAGGCGCAAGACCTGATTCCCGCGTGCGTGCGACTGGCCGACAGCATCGCCCGCCATTCCGCGGTGGCGGTAGCGGCCTCGCTGCGCGCGGTGACGCGTGGCATCAACCTGCCGATCGACGAGGGCCTGCCGGTGGAGGCCATGCAGTTCATGGTGGCGGCGGGCTCGCACGATGCGCGTGAAGGCACGCGCGCTTTCGTGGAGAAACGCCCCGCCGTGTTCCGCCACGCCTGAGCCGGCGGCATGGCCGCGCCGGCGCATGGGCGGCGTGTGCGAGTCCCGCGGGCGCCTTCCACGCAGAACTGGCGCTGGCGACTTGCACGGCATATATTGACCTCCACACGCGTGACCGGCACACGCGCGGCCGCCGGGCCGGTCTCTTGCGGGAGGGCGGCGGATGCGCCGCACGCGGTGCCCAAGGAGACTGGCGATGCAAGCGCAAATGGCGGGGACGGCCCTACCCGGGTCCTCGAAGCTCGGTGCCGTACTTCGTGTCACCAGCGGCAATTTCCTCGAGCAGTTCGATTTCTTCCTGTTCGGCTTCTACGCCACCTATATCGCCCAGACATTCTTCCCGGCCAACAGTGAATTCGCCTCGCTGATGCTGACCTTCGCCGTGTTCGGCGCGGGCTTCCTGATGCGCCCCCTGGGCGCCATCATGCTGGGCGCGTATATCGACAAGGTGGGACGGCGCAAGGGCCTGATCGTGACGCTCGCGCTGATGGCCAGCGGCACCATCCTGATCGCCCTGGTGCCAGGCTATGCCACCATCGGCCTGCTGGCCCCCCTGCTGGTGCTGGTCGGCCGCCTGCTACAGGGCTTCTCGGCCGGCGCCGAGCTCGGCGGGGTATCGGTCTATCTGTCGGAAATGGCCACGCCGGGCCACAAGGGCTTCTATACGGCGTGGCAGTCGGCCAGCCAGCAGATCGCCATCGTGGTGGCGGCGGGCCTGGGCTTCGCGCTGAACCAGTGGCTGACGGCCGACGCGCTGCACAGCTGGGGCTGGCGCATCCCGTTCTTCATCGGCTGCCTGATCGTGCCTTTCCTGTTTGTCCTGCGCCGTTCACTACAGGAAACCGAAGCGTTCCGCACGCGGCGCCACCATCCGAGCACGCGCGAGGTGTTCGACTCCATGCTGCGCAACTGGCGCACCGTGCTGGCCGGCATGCTGCTGGTGGCCATGACCACCACCACCTTCTACCTGATCACCGTCTATACCCCCACCTTCGGCAAGACCGTGCTCAAGCTGAGTACGGCCGACAGCCTGGGGGTGACGCTGTGCGTGGGCATCTCGAACTTTATCTGGCTGCCCATCGGCGGCGCGCTGTCCGACCGCATCGGCCGCCGCCCCATCCTGCTGGCGATCTCGCTGATTGCACTGGTCACCGCCTACCCCGCCCTGTCGTGGCTGGCGGCTGCGCCCAGTTTCGAGCGCATGCTGCTGGTGCTGCTGTGGCTGTCCTACCTGTTCGGCATGTACAACGGCGCCATGGTGGTGGCCCTGACCGAGGTGATGCCGGTCGAGGTGCGGGTGGCGGGCTTCTCGCTGGCATACAGCCTGGCTACCGCGCTCTTCGGCGGCTTTACGCCAGCCATTTCCACGTATCTGATCGAGGCCACCAAGGACAAGGCCGCGCCGGGATACTGGATGGCCTTCGCCGCCGCATGCGGGCTGATCGCCACACTCATCCTCTACCGCAAGAACCGCGTCGAGGCGACCGCGTAGCCTGCGCCCGGCCGGCCTGGCAGTGCCGGTGCGGAGGGCATCACAAGCCTCGCTGGGCGCCCGGGCCTGGCTCCCGGGGTGCCCGTGCGCATTTGTGCAACGCACAAAACCTTCCCGCAAGGCTCACTTTCAAAATTCCAAATTGTCGAACCGGCCGGCACGCGCGACACTTTGTCCACTGCGGCTGGCGCCCCCCGGCGCCCCGGACAAAGCATTCCATACAAGTTCGTTGCGGCCCCAATGACAGCTACCGAATTCATTCCCCTTGCCGCCCTGGTCGATGCGCACGGCACACAGCGGCCGCACCATCCCGCCGTGGTGCTGGATGACCGCAGCATCGATTACGCCGGGCTGAACCGGCTGGCCGACCGCGTCGCGGCGGCGCTGCAGCGCGACGGTGTGCCGGCGCAAGGCACGGTCGCCATCTGCGCAGCCACGTCCATCGAATACGTCGCCGCCTTCCTTGGCAGCCTGCGCGCAGGGGTGGCGGTGGCGCCGCTGTCGCCGGCACTGAATCCGGCAACGCTGCGGGGGATGGTGCAGGATTCAGGCGCGTGCCGCTTGTTCATCGACGCCACCACGCGCGAAGCGCTGTCCGGCCTGGGGACGGATCCGGGCGTGCCATGCATCGCGCTGGACGACAGCCATGCCGGGCAGCCGTTCAGCCAGTGGCTGGCCGCCGGGAACGCGCGGCCGGCACCGCCCGCGATCGGGCCGGACTGGGCCTTCAACCTGATCTATTCGTCCGGCACCACCGGTGTGCCCAAGGGCATCATCCAGCCGTTCGGCATGCGCGCCTCGCACGTGCAGCGCGCCGCGCAGGGCGGCTACGGCCCGGACAGCGTCACGCTGCTGTCTACCCCGCTGTATTCCAACACCACGCTGGTCAGCCTGTTCCCCACCCTGGCACTGGGCGGCACCGTGGTGCTGATGCGCAAGTTCGATGCCGGCCAGTACCTGGCGCTGGCCGCCCGCCACCGCGCCACCCATACCATCCTGGTGCCGGTGCAGTACCAGCGCATCCTGGCCCACGCGGACTTCGACGCCACCGACCTGTCCTCCTTCCGCGTCAAGTTCTGCACCAGCGCACCGTTCTCCGCCGCGCTCAAGGCCGAAGCGCTGCAACGCTGGCCGGGCATGCTGATCGAGTACTACGGCATGACCGAAGGCGGCGGGCGCTGCGAACTGCGCGCGCATGAGCATCCCGACAAGCTGCACACGGTGGGACGCCCGTCGGCGGACACCGACATGCGCCTGCTCGACAACCACGGCCGCGAGCTGCCGCCCGACGCGCCGCCCGGCACCCCGGGCGAGATCGTGGGGCATTCGTCGGGGATGATGTCCGGCTACCACAACCAGCCGGCCAAGACCGCCGAGGTGGAGTGGTTCGACGCCGGCGGCAAGCGTTTTATCCGCACCGGCGATGTCGGCTACTTCGACGCCGATGGTTTCCTGGTCCTGATGGACCGCAAGAAGGACATGGTGATTTCCGGCGGCTTCAATCTCTACCCGAGCGATATCGAAGCCGTGCTGATGACGCACGCCGACGTTGCCGACGCGGCCGTGGTGGGCGTGCCGTCCGAGCGCTGGGGCGAGACGCCGGTGGCCTATGTGGTGCTGCGCGCGGGCGCCGCGGCGGGCACGCAAGCATTGCTGGACTGGGCCAACGGCCGGCTGGAGAAGATGCAGCGCCTGGCCGCGCTCGAGTTCACGGACGAACTGCCGCGCAACGCCATCGGCAAGGTGCTCAAGCGCGACCTGCGCGAGCGCTTCGGCCGCGCGCCGTGAGACCGGGGCTCGATCCGGGCACGATCCGGGCGACGCAAGAGCAAGCAATAGACAGGCACATGCAGCCTGCGCGGCCGCAGACAGTACAACTGGTACTTGCCGTGGCCGCGCAACGACACCAGGGTCTTTTGAAACGCCCTCTTAGAGACAGATCCATTCATTCCACGACAAGTACCCGGGACAAACAGGGAGACCTATGAGCATCAACGGCAAGGCATATATCGTCGGGGCCTACGAGCACCCGACCCGCAAGGCTCCGGACAAGAGCGTCGCGCAACTGCACGCGGAGTGCGCACGTGGCGCGCTGGAAGACGCCGGACTCAGCCTGCAGGACGTCGACGGCTACTTCTGCGCGGGTGACGCGCCCGGCCTCGGCATGATCAACATGGTGGACTACCTTGGCCTCAAGGTGCGTCATGTGGACTCCACCGACACCGGCGGCTCGGCCTATATCGCCCACGTCTCGCACGCCGCGCAGGCCATCGCCGCCGGCAAGTGCAACGTGGCGCTGATCACGCTGGCGGGCCGTCCGCGCTCGGAAGGCTCGAGCGGCACGCAGGCGCGCAACTGGGGCGCCAACCTGCCCGACCAGCCCTTCGAGGCGCCCTACAGCGCCGTCACGGTGAACCTGTACGCCATGGTCGCGATGCGGCATATGTTCCAGTACGGCACCACCAGCGAGCAGCTCGCCTGGATCAAGGTGGCGGCCTCGCACCACGCCCAGCACAACCCCAACGCCATGCTGCGCGAGGTGGTGACCGTGGACGACGTGCTGAATTCCCCCATGATCTCCGACCCGCTGCACAAGCTGGACTGCTGCGTGGTCAGCGACGGCGGCGGCGCGCTGATCGTGGCGCGCCCGGAAATCGCGGCCCGGCTCAAGCGCCCCAAGGTCAAGATCATCGGCGCCGGCGAAGCGGTCAAGGGCCAGCTCGGCGGCGAAGTGGACCTGAGCTGGTCCGGCGCGGCCATCTCGGGCCCGATCGCCTTCGAGGAAGCGCGCATCCGCCCGTCCGACATCAAGTACGCCTCGATCTACGACAGCTTCACCATCACGGTGCTGATGCAGCTCGAAGACCTGGGCTTCTGCAAGAAGGGCGAAGGCGGCCGGTTCGTGGCCGACGGCAACCTGATCTCCGGCGTGGGCAAGCTGCCCTTCAATACCGACGGCGGCGGCCTGTGCAACAACCACCCGGCCAATCGCGGCGGCATCACCAAGGTGATCGAGGCGGTGCGCCAGCTGCGCGGCGAAGCGCATCCCGCCGTGCAGGTCAAGAACTGCGACCTGGCCCTGGCCCAGGGCACGGGCGGCTATCTCGGCTCGCGCCACGGCAGCGCCACTGTGATTCTGGAACGGGAGTAACAAGATGAGCACACCTTACACGGCCACGCCGCTCAAGTCGCCGCAGGTGGCACCGGACAACACCGAGTTCTGGGAAGCCGCGCGCGAAGGCCGCCTGCTGGTCAGGCACTGCAAGTCCTGCGGCAAGCCGCACTGGTATCCGCGCACGTTGTGCCCCTTCTGCATGGGCGACACGGAATGGAAGCAGGCTTCGGGCCGCGGCACCATCTATTCGTTCAGCGTCACGCGCCGCGCCGGCCCCACGCCGTTCTGCATCGCTTACGTGAAGCTGGAAGAAGGCGTGACCATGATGACCCATATCGTGGATTGCGACCTGGATACGGTGCGTATCGGGCAGGAAGTGAAGCTCACCTTCACGCCGACCGAGGACGGCCCGCCGGTGCCGACGTTCGCGCCGGTCGGCGCGGGCTGAGCTGACGAGGCAAGGGGGAAGCGGCGCGCCGGCGGCGCCCGCGGTACCCCGGGGGCTTTGCGCCCTTTCCCCTCATGGGGAGAGGGTCTGGGCAAGCGGGGACGACAGCCGGCAAGGCATGGCTGGCTGCGTCAGCCAACCAGATTGCGCAACGCCTCCCCGGCCACCCAGCGCCGCAGGTTGTCCAGGAAGATGCCCGCCACGCGCGCGGCATTGCCGTCGGAAAAACCCGCGCTGTGCGGCGTGGCGATGACGTTGGGCAGGCTCCACAGCGGCGAATCCGCCGGCAGTGGCTCATGCGCAAACACGTCCAGGTAGGCGCCGGCAAGGCGGCCGGACCTCAGCGCTTCGATCAGCGCGCCCTCTTCCACCACTTCGCCGCGCGCCACGTTGACGAGCCTGGCGCCGGCAGGCAGCAAGGCCAGCGCGGCGCCGTCCACCAGCCCGTGCGTCTGCGCGGTCAGCGGACATGCGAGCACCAGCCAGTCGGTACGCGGCAACACCCCGCTCACTGAGTCGAAGCTCACCGTCTCGTAGCCGGCGCCGGCCGGCAAGGCGCGCTGCCGCACCACGATCACGTTCATGCCCAGCGTCTGCAGCAGCTTGCCGAGCAACTGCCCGATCGGGCCCCAGCCCACGATGGTCGCAGTCTGCCCGGCAATGTCGCGCGGCAGGCCAGAGCCGATCAGCGGCGCCCACCGGCGCTCGCGCTGCGCTGCCACCATCTGCGGGAAATGCCGCGCCAGCGCCAGCAGCCCGGCCAGCGCGGTCTGCGCCACCACGCCTGCGTTGGCGCCCGACGAGGTGGTCACCGCCACGCCGCGCGCGCGCAGTTCGCCGAATACCGCGCGGTCCGCGCCGGCCGAATGCGTATGTGCCCAGCGCAGCGCGGTGCTGGCCAGCATGGCATCGTAGAAACGCCGCGTGGCCGGCAGGATCTCATGCTTGGTGGACAGCCCGGTGACGTCGCGCGAGACAAAGGCGATGTCGGCATCCAGCCCGGCAGGCAGGCCGCCCTCCCCGGCCGCCGGCACGACCGGCACGAAGCTGCCGCCCAGTGCGGCCCCGATCTGCGCACCGTACTGCCGTAGCGCCTGTTCCGACAACAGGATGCGCGGGCCCAGCCCGCCGGACGGATGATTCATTGCAGCCTGCATATCGTTCAATCCACCGAAGCGCCCGAATCGCGCACCACCACTTTCCACTTGTCGTACTCCTTGTGCGTGAACTTGCCGAACTGCTCCGGCGAGCCGCCCACCGGATCGGCGCCTTCGCGCACCATCTGCGCCTGCAGCGACGGCAGCGCCTCGTTGATCGCCTGGTTCAGCTTGTCGATGACCGGCTTGGGCGTGCCCCTGGGCGCAAACACGCCGAACCAGGAGCCGGCCTCGAAACCGGGAAAGCCCTTCTCCGCCACCGTCGGCACCTCGGGCAGCGACTGCGAGCGGTGCGCGCTGCTCACTGCAAGCGCCCGCAGCTTGCCGGCCTTGATATGGGCGATGACCGACGGGATGGTGGCAAACATGAACTGTACCCGGCCCGAGAGCAGATCGTTGAGCGCGTCGGCACCCTTGTACGGAATATGGGTGGCCTCGGTGCCGACGCGCTGCGTCAGCATGAAGCTCGACAGCTGGGAGGACGTGCCCACCCCGGTGGAACTGTAGTTGAGCTTGCCCGGATTGGCCTTGGCGTAGGCCACGAACTCCTCGAAGCTCTTCGCCGGCAGCGAGGGATGCACCACCAGCACATTGGGCACGTCGGCGATCTGCACCACCGGCACCAGGTCGGCCAGCGGATCGTAGTTCAGCCGTTTGTACAGCGTCTGGTTGATGGAAATGGGCCCGACCGAATCGACCAGCAGCGTATAGCCGTCCGCCGGTGCGCGCACCACCGCCTCGGTGCCGATATTGCCCCCGGCCCCGGGCCGGTTGTCCACCACGAAGGACTGCCTGAAGCGCTGGGCCAGTACCTGGCTGACGCTGCGCGCCAGGATATCGGTGGTGCCGCCGGCGGTGAAGGCCACCACCACGCGCACCGGCCGGGCCGGGTAGTCGTCGCCGGCGGCGTGGGCGGGGGCCCCGCCGGCGCAGGCCAGCCCGAAGGCAAGGGCGGCCAGCGCCCGGCGCGGCGCATGCATGGGGTGGAACGAGGATAAAGCGGGGGCGAACTTCGGCATGACGGTCTCCTTGGGACGGCCGGCATCGGAACGCGCCCGCGTCCGCCGTTCCCTGTCTGTTTTATGTTCTGGTGTTCGTCGGTGCGGCTTGCGGTACTGCGGCGGGGCTTTCGGGCGCCCGCGCGAGCGCGCCCGGATGTTCGCGCTCCCGGGGCGCCGCGCTCAGTCGCGGAAACCCGGGTCCAGGCGGTCGAGCTTGCGCAGCAGCGCCGGCCACTCCATCACGCCATAGGGCCTGCGCGTGCCGGGCTGGTAGTTGTTCCAGGTCTCCTGCAGCACCTCGGCGCCCACCTCGCGCAGCGGCGTGTTGCAGGACATCGCGCCGATCTGGGCGCGGCAGGCCAGCTCCAGCCGGTGCATCCAGTTGAAGGCCTCACCCACGGTATTGCCCACCGTAAGCGCGCCATGGTTGCGCAGGATCAGCGCCTCGCCGCGGCCCAGGTCTTCGATCAGCGAGGCCTGCTCGGCAGTGTCCAGCACCACGCCCTGGTAGTCGTGGTAGCCGATCTTGAGAAAGCGCATGGCGGTCTGCGTAAGCGGCAGCAGCCCGCAGTCCAGCGACGATACCGCCATCGAGGCCCAGCTATGCGTATGGATCACGCAGGCCACTTCGGGGCGCGCTTCGTGCACGGCGCTGTGGATCACGTAGCCGGCCTTGTTGATGCCGTAGTTGAGCGCGCCGAAATCCGGCTTGGAGAGGAGATTGCCGGCATGGTCCACCTTGATCAGGCTGGAGGCGGTGATTTCCTCGTACATCATGCCGTAGGCATTGATGAGGAAGGCGCCATCCTCGTCCGGCACGCGCGCCGAGATATGGTTGGCCATCATGTCCGCCATGCCGTACAGCTCCACCAGGCGGTAGCAGGCGGCCAGGTCCACGCGCGCCTGCCACTCGGCTTCGCTGCACTGGTCCCGCATCGAGGAAATGGCGAGCACGCCGGGCTTGGTCATGTGGAGTCTCCTTGGGTACGGTGTTCTTGTTCGGGTGTCTGCGGGACCGGTTGCCGCTCAGTCCGAGCCGAGCGCCAGGCCGGCGGGCCGGCGTTTCTCGATATTCCACTTCAGCAGTGCCGCGCTGCGATAGATGCCGTGCGCGAACTTGCCGTAAGGCAGGGTCAGGAACAGCGCCATCACCACGCCCAGGTGCAGGGCCAGCAGCAATGCCATGGCGGCGGAATCGCGCCAGGCCAGCAGCGCCAGGCCGCTCAGGCTGGTGAGGAACAGCAGCGCGATAAAGCCGCGGTCCATCGGCTTCTGGGCGGCGTCGCCCGTGCGCGGGTCACGCTTGAGGTTAAGCCAGAACAGCCCCGCGGTGCCGATCAGCAGCCCGATGCCGCCCGCCGTGCCCAGCAGGACAGGCAGGCTGCCCAGCGCATAGGGCGCGTGCAGATCCAGCAGGTAGTGATACAGGGTGGCAACCGCCGTGGCGGCGAAGCACAACATGAAGCCATAGAACGTGAAATGGTGGAAGCGGCGGCGCCACAGCGTGAAGGCGTCGTCGGCATTGTTGCAGCCCTGGCCGTGGCCGCCGTCGAGGTAGCGCAGGCGTAGCGCATCGTGCGCCGCGCCACCGATGGCCGGGCCTCGGGCCTCGCCTGCCAGCTCGCCCGGGGTGACCTTGCGCCAGAAGCGCATCACGCCCACGCCCAGCGCCACGATGGCAAGGCCGAATACCAGCCCGAACATCGCCGCCAGCAGGTTGTGCGGGAAGATGGCGTAGAAGTTGCCGGCCAGCGGCGCATGCAGCAGGCTGCCCTGCATGGCCAGCGCCATCACCAGGAACAGCGCCAGGCCGCCCGCCAGCGCCAGCGCGGTGGCCAGGCCGGCGCGGCGGTAGAGGCCGCCGAACGCGGCCGGCCAGGCGTAGTCCGAATAGGTTTGCGCCCGTACCTTGGCCATGGCCTGCGGCACGTTCACCGCGAACTCGTGCGGCGGCGCGTACTGGCAGGCGTGGTAGCAGGCGCCGCAGTTGTGGCACAGGTTGGCCAGGTAGTGGATATCTGCCTTGCCGAATTCCAGCCGGCGCGTCATGGCCGGGAACACGGCGCAGAAGCCTTCGCAATAGCGGCAGGCGTTGCAGATCTGCATGACGCGGCCGACCTCGGCCTCGTCGCCGGTCAGCGGCAGCACGCCCTGGGCCAGCGCCGCCGCTTCGCGCGTCAGCGCTTCAAGATGTTGCATGCTGCTCTTCCTGGAGTTCGTTGTGACGGGTCCGCCCGAACGCGGCGGCGGCGGCCCGCGTGCCGGCGATGCGGCCGAAGGCGGTGCCGATGGCCATGCCCACGCCCGCGGTGTAGCCCTTGCCCAGCACGTTGCCGGCCATCATCTCGCCGGCCACGAACAGGTTGGCGCTGGGCTTGCCGCCGAAGTGCACGGCGGCGTGCTCGTCCACCTTCAGGCCGAGATAGGTGAAGGTGATGCCGGGCCGCAGCGCATAGCCGTAGAACGGCGCGGTATCGAGCGGGCGCGCCCAGTGGGTCTTGGCCGGCGCGATGCCTTCGGTATGGCAGTCGTCCAGCACGGTGTGGTCGAAGGTGCCGACGCGGCAGGCCGCGTTGTAGTCCTCGATGGTGCGCACGAAGGTGGCTTCGTCCAGCCCGAGCTGGCGCGCCAGTTCCGGCAGCGTATCGGCGCGCACGCCGGGGAACACCGGCGGCATGAAGCGCCCGACCGCCTTGGCGTCGATGATCGAGTAACCGATCTGCCCAGGCTGCTGGGCCACCAGGCGGCCCCAGATGGCGTAGCGTTTGGGCCAGAAATCCTCGCCTTCGTCATAGAAGCGCTCGGCATTGCGGTTGAGCATCACGCCCAGCGAGACGCAGTCCACGCGGGTGCAGATGCCACCGTCGTACAGCGGCGCGCGCGCGTCGATGGCCACGCAGTGCGATTGCGACGGGTCGCCGATGGCGTCAGCCCCGGCCTCGATCATGTGCTTGAGCAGCACGCCCATATTAAAGCGCGTGCCGCGGATCAGGAAGTTGTCGGCCGGCCATTCGCCGTCGGCGTTCTGGCCCCAGGCCTCGCGCAGCCACTCGCGGTTGGACTCGAAGCCGCCGGCGGCCAGCACGCAGCTGCGCGCCTCGATGCGCTCGCTGCCGATGCGGGCGGCCACGAAGCGGTCGCCGTCGAGCTCGATGGCGTCCACCGGCGCGTCGTAGCGCACCTGCACGCCGAGCGCCTCGGCGCTGCGGAAGTAGGCATTGACCAGGGCCTTGCCGCCGCCCATGAAGAAGGCATTGGTGCGCGCCACGTGCAGCGCGCCGGACAGCGGCGGCTGGAAGTGCACGCCGTGCTTGCGCATCCAGTCGCGGCAGGTGGACGAAGCGCGGATCACCAGGCGGGCCAGGCGTTCGTCGGTCAGGCCGCCGGTGACCTTGAGCAGGTCCTGCCAGTACTCTTCTTCGGGGTAGGCCTCGACCAGCACGTCCTGCGGGGCGTCGTGCATGCAGCGCAGGTTGCGGGTGTGCTGGGAGTTGCCGCCGCGCCACTCGCGCGGTGCCGCTTCGAGCAGCAGCACGCTGGCGCCGGCTTCACGCGCCATCAGGGCGGCGCACAGGGCGGCGTTGCCGCCGCCGATGACCAGGACGTCGATCATGGGCGGGCGCCTCCGGCGAGGCGGTGGGGAGTCGGCGCGAGGCGCTCCCGGATTGGATTGATGAGGAACACGATGCGGCTTCCGGTGGGGTAGACCGCACTGTAGCGGGCTGGCGCCCTCCTGCTAAGCCCGCGGATCGCATGGGGGCATCACGAATCGTGATGCCCCCCCGGGGCGCCTGTCTTCTAGTCGACCAGCAGGCGCGCGCCGCGCCATGCGCCGGAACGTACCAGCTCGCGCGCGCAATCGGCCAGCACCACGCGCAGGGCCAGCGCCGCCGGGGACAATTCGTCGTCGGACAGGCTGCACAGGACATTCTGGCGCCGCACCTTGGGGTCGGCAATCTCGGCCAGGTGGAAGCGCTCCTGCGCGTCCGCATAGCGCCCCACCGCCGCCCACGGCTGCAACGTGGCGCCGAAACCCAGGTCCACGGCGTCCATCAGCATGGCCAGCGAGTCCACCTCCTGCACCACCTGCGGCACGATCTTGACCCGCGCGAAGGCCGCATCGAGCGTGCTGCGCAGGCCGTGCAGGCCGGTCGGCATGATCAGCGGCACGTCCTGCAACTGCGCCATGCGCAGGCGCGCGGGCGCGCCCGCCTCCGAGCCGGCCGGCAGGCTCTTGCGCGAACGGATCAGGAACAGGGTTTCCTCGAGCAGCGGCGTGACGCTCCAGCGGCGCGCCACGTGGGTGTCGAACAGCACCGCCAGGTCGAGCTGGCGCGCGTTGAGCATGGCGCCCAGATGGCCGGACAGGCTTTCCACCATATGCAGGCGCACGTCGGGATAGCGCTCGCGCATGGCGCGCATCAGCGGCACGCCGATCACCGATGCGGTGGTCGGCGCCAGCCCCACGCTGACCGTGCCGGACAGCCGCGCATGCTGGGCTGCGCGCTTGGCCTGCTCGGCATGGCGCAGCGCCAGCTGGGCTTCGCGGAAGAAGGCCAGGCCGGCCTCGGTCGGGGTGACGCCGCGCGTGGTCCGGCGCAGCAGGCGGGTGGACAGCTCGCTCTCCAGCCGGCTGATCTGCTGGCTCATGGCCGACTGCACCATGTCCAGGTCGAGCGCGGCGCGGCTCATGCTGCCGAGCTCGACCACCCGCACGAAGTATTGAAGCTGGCGCAGTTCCATCTGGCTCCCCCGACGCCCGGAAAATTGTCTGGGTTGCTTATACCAGAATCGCGGGCGCCCCCTCCCCAACTGCTGGCAGGGGGCCGCCCGGCGGTTGAAACGCGCGCTCAGGCTTCGTCGAAGCCGCTGTACCAGTCCACGGCCTGGTCGGAGTAGGCCAGGCCCTTCGCCGCGAGCGCCTCGCGCATGCGGTACATGTCCAGGCCCAGCACGCCCGAGGCCAGCGTGGCCCGCTTGGCCAGCTCCGCGGCTTCGCGCTCGGCGGCGAGCCGCGCGGTCTCGGCGGCCCGCGGCCGCGGCACCACCACCACGCCGTCGCCATCGGCCACGATCACGTCGCCGGGGCGCACCTGGGCGCCGGCGCACACCACCGGCACATTGACCGCGCCCACGGTTTCCTTGACCGCGCCCTGCGCGCTGACCGCCCGCGACCAGACCGGGAAGGCCATGGCGTTCAGCGTGGCAACGTCGCGCACGCCGGCGTCGATGACCAGGCCGCGCGCGCCGCGCGCCTTGAGCGACGTGGCCAGCAGGTCGCCGAACAGGCCGTCGGTGCAGTCGCTGACCAGCGCCACCACCAGCACGTCGCCGGGCTGCACCATCTCCACGGCGACGTGGATCATCCAGTTGTCGCCGGGATGCATCAGCACCGTCACCGCGCTGCCGGCAATGGCGGCGCCGGACTGGATCGGCCGCAGATAAGGCTTCATCAGCCCGGTGCGGCGCTGCGCCTCATGCACCGTGGCCACGCCGGCCGCGCCGAGCGCATCGATGGCGGCGGCGTCGGCACGCAGGATGTTGCGATAGGCGATGGTCTTCATGCCAGGCTCTCCACTACTTGCGGGAACACGCGCGCATAGCCTTCGCCGTGCCTGACCTTGCGCTCCGAGTTGCGCGTGGCCTGGGCGCCGCGCTGCAGCGCCACGCGCGTGTAGTACTCCCACAGGTGCTCCTGCGCCGCCATGGTGGCGAAGGCACGCTGCTTCTTTTCCCACACGGACGAAATATCGAGCAGCACGTCGGGCTTCCAGTTGCATTGCTCGGGCTGGTGCGGCTCGAACAGGAACACCGGCGGCGCGCCGATCACCGGCACCTCGGGCTTGTAGCCGTGCGCCTGGGCGATGACGCGCGCTTCCTGCGCCACGTGGGTGGCAAGCGGGTGGTCGAAGTTGTAGATGTCCTCGCGCGAATGGCTCAGGACCAGTTCGGGGCGCAGTTCGCGGTAGATGTCGGCCAGGCGCAGCAGCGCCTCGTCGCTCACCCGCAGGGGATAGTCGCCCAGGTCGAAGCACTCGAGCGTGGCACCGAGGATATCGGCGGCCTGCTGCGCTTCCTCGCGCCGCGCGGCCTTGACCCGCTCCATCGTCATGCCCGGCTGGCGCCACATCTTGGCAGACTCGCCGCGCTCGCCGAACGACAGGCAGACGATCTTCACGTTGTAGCCGCGCTCGGCGTACAGCGCAATGGCGCCGCCGGCGCGCCAGACGAAGTCGGCTGCGTGCGCGCTGACCACCAGCATGGCAGGACGGTCGGTTGCGGCTTGTGCCCCGCTGGGGGCCTGGGCTTGGATTTCGGTCATGGGTGTTACCGTGTGAGATCGATGGCATGGCCACGCCGTGCCGGGCCCCGGGCCCCGCGCGGCGCGGCACGGAAGTCAGTCGGCGGTGATGCCCGCCTTGCGGATCACGCCGTTCCAGGTCGTGGTTTCATTGCGCACGAACTGGCCGAAGGCCTCGGGCGTGCCCGGCAGGATCGTCACGCCCAGCTGGGCGAGCTGCTTGCGCACATCGGCATCGGCAAGCGCGGCGTTGGCGGCGGCGTTGAGTTCGTGGATCACCGCCGGCGGCGTCCTGGCCGGCGCGATCAGGCCCCACCACACCGAGGCGGTAAAGCCAGGCACGCCCTCTTCGCGCGAGGTCGGTACCGCGGGCAGCAGCGGCGTGCGCTGGTCGCTCGCCACCGCGATGGCGCGCAGGGTACCGGCACGGATATGCGTGATGACTTCGAGCGGATTGATCGGCATGTAGGAAATGCGCTCGCCCAGCAGGTCGGTGATGGCCGGTGCGCCACCCTTGTAGGGCACGTGCAGCACATCGATATGCGCCGCTTCCTTGAACAGCTCGCCGGCGAGGTGGCCGGAGCTGCCGTTGCCGGCAGAGGCGTAGCTGAGCTTGCCGGGCTGGGCCTGGGCCTGGGAGATCAGCCCCTTGAGCGAGGTCACGCTGGATTTCGCCGGTACCACCAGCACCAGCGAGGCCTGCCCGATGCGGGCCACCGGCGCGAAGTCCCGGGCCGGGTCGAAGGGCAGCTTGGCGAACAGCGCGGCATTGGTGGCCAGGCTGTTGGAGGCCATCATGATGGTGTAGCCGTCGGGCGCGGCCTTGGCCACGGTGTCCATGCCGATGTTGGTGCTGGCGCCCGGGCGGTTGTCGACGATGACCGGCTGCTTGAGCTGCACGCTCATGCGCTGGCCGACCGCGCGCGCCACGATATCTACGGCGCCGCCCGCCGCGTAAGGCACGACCAGCCGGATCGGCCTGGCCGGATAGGGCTCGGCCCCGCCCGCCGCGGCAACCACGCCCAGTGACAAGGTGGCCGCCAGCAAGGCGGCAAGGTGGGATCGACGCAGCATTCTTGTCTCCGGACAGGTTATCGGTTGTATCGTTTGCGTGCATTCTGCGCAGCGGCCGTGATACTGTCCAATATGTTTTAGACCAGCTTGTTATCTCTGATTGCTATAACCAAACCAGAGCCAAAGCCCCTCACCCTCACCGCAAGCCCATGGATTTCCGGCAACTCCGCTATTTCGTCGCCGTGGCCGAAGCACTGAGCTTCAGCGAAGCCGCGCGCAAGCTGCATATCAGCCAGCCTCCGCTGAGCACCCAGATCAAGGCCCTGGAAGACGAACTCGGCAGCCCCCTGCTCGACCGCTCGCGCCACCACGTGGCGCTGACCCCGGCCGGCAGCCTGTTCCTGGACAAGGCCCGGGCGGCCCTGGGCAACCTGGAGCAGGCCCGCGAAGTGGTCAGGCAGGTCGCCGCGGGCGAGGCCGGCGAGATCCGGGTGGGCTTCACCGCCTCGGTGCCGATGCAGGACGTCTTTCCGCGCGCAGTGCAGCAGTTCCGTCTTGGCCACCGCCGCGCGATGCTGGAGCTGGTGCACATGTCCACCGGCCAGCAATTGCAGGCGCTGGAAAAAAGCGAGATCGACATCGGTTTCCTGCGGCCCTCGCCGCAGTTCCACCCGCCCGCCAGCATCACGGTGCATGAAGTGCTCGCCGACCGGCTGGTCGCCGTGCTGCCGGCCACGCATGCACTGGCCGGGCCGGAGGACGGGGGCACCGCCACGACAGGCGCGCCGCCGCTCGAGATCGGCGCGCTCTCCGGCCAGCCTTTCCTGCTGTTCCCGCGCGGCCTGGGCTGCGGCCTGTTCGACCACGTGACCACGCTCTGCAACCGGGCTGGCTTTGCCCCGCGCATTGCCCAGGAGGCACGCGAGGCCACCACCATCATCGGACTGGTGGCAAGCGGCGCGGGCGTCTCGGTGCTGCCGGAGATCTATGCGCGCACCGGCATCCCCGGCGTGGCCTACCGGCCGCTGGCGGGCCCGGACGCGGCCAGCCGCGTGCTGGTGGCGCATCGCACGGGCGCGCTCTCGCCCATCATGCGCAGGTTCCTGGGGTTTTTCGATGCCGGCGAGGCGGCGACGCTGGCCTGACGAGCACTCGGCCTGCGCGGCCCGCCATGAACGATGGCCTCGTTGATGCGTCAAAAGACGCACATTGCAGTGCATCGCGCACAATGGAGGCTCGCAACGACTCGCGACGACCCGCAACGGCAGAGACTCAGGAGGATTCCACCGCATGACCGTATTCCAGGGGACCGGCGCCCTTTTCACCCTCATCGCCATCTTCGGCGTCATCAACTACCGCTTCATCAAGCTGCCCGACACGCTGGGCATCACCGCCGTGGGCCTGGTGACCTGCCTGAGCGTATCCGTGCTCGGCTTCAATCACCCTGAAATGGTGGCCCAGGCCCGCAAGCTGGTGGCCCAGATCGATTTCTCCGACCTGGTCTTCCACGGCCTGCTCAGCCTGCTGCTGTTCGCCGGCGCGCTGCACGTGGACCTGTCGCGCATGCGTCGCCAGCGGCGCGCCGTGTTGCTGCTCGCCACGGTCGGCGTGGTGATCTCCACGGCCGCGGTGGGCCTCGGTTTCTTCTACGTGGCGCAATGGCTGGGCCATCCCGTCAGCCTGCTGTGGTGCCTGGTGTTCGGCGCACTGATCTCGCCGACCGATCCCATCGCGGTACTCAGCGTGCTCAAGAACGCCGGTGCGCCAGAAAGCCTGGAAACCAAGATCGCCGGCGAATCGCTGTTCAACGACGGCACCGCCGTGGTGGCCTTCCTCACGCTGGTCGGCCTGGCCACCGGCGCCACCGAGTTCTCGGCTTCGCACGTGGCCATGGCGCTGGTGCGCGAGGTACTGGGCGCGCTGGTGCTGGGCGCGGTGCTGGGCTACGGTGCGTCGCTGCTGTTGCGCGGCATCGAGAGCTATCCGGTGGAGATCCTCATCACGCTGGCGCTGGCCACGGGTGGCTACAGCCTGGCCGAACTGGTGCATGTCTCGGCGCCACTGTCGGTGGTCATCATGGGGCTGGTGATCGGCAACCACGGCGCGGCCACTTCGATGTCAGAGAAGACGCGCGAGCATCTGTTCAATTTCTGGGGCTTGCTCGACGAACTGCTCAACCTGGTGCTGTTCGGCCTGATCGGGCTGGAGATCATCGCGCTGTCGCTGCACCTGCATATCGTGTGGCTGGGGCTGGCGGCGATTCCCGTGGTGCTGCTGGCGCGCTGCATCAGCGTGGCGATCCCGCTGCTGGCGCTGCAGAACTTCCGCCGGCTCAACCCGCACTCGGCCACCATCATGACCTGGGGCGGGCTGCGCGGCGGCATTTCGATCGCGCTGGCGCTGTCGCTGCCGGAGTTCCACGGGCGCGAGATGCTGATCGGCGTGACCTACCTGGTGGTGGTGTTCAGCCTGCTGATCCAGGCCACCACGCTGGGACGGCTGGTCAGGCACCTGAACGGGCGCAACGGGCTGAACGCCACGCGCTGATCCCGATAGCAGAAAGGCCCGGAAGCGCTACGCCACCGGGCCTCGCCGGAAACCGGCAGCGGGAGGGCATGCGCGCCCTCCCGCCCTGCTCACGCCACCTTCGGGAAATCCACCACCGTATCGTTGACGCGGTTGACCATATTGGTGAACAGGATCGCGCTGACGGCCTGGATGCTCTCAATGATCTGGCGGTCGCTGTAGCCGGCTTCGCGCACATCGGCCACGGCGCTGGCGGGCAGCGTGCCGCTGGTCTTGACGAGGGTCAGCGCAAAGCGGACCAGCGCGTCGATCTTGCCGTCCTCGGCGTAGGCGCCGGCGCGCAGCGCGCGGGTCTGCTCGGTGCTGTAGCCGGCCATCTTGCCGGTCATGGTGTGCGCGGCCACGCAATAGTCACAACCCGAGGCTTCGCTGACGGCGAGGTTGATGGCTTCGACTTCGCGCGCGCTCAGCGTGGAATTCTTCTGCAGCAGCGCACCAGTCTGCAGCGCGTTGGCCAGCACGGCCGGGGCATTGCTGCCGATGGTCAGGTAGGCGTTGGGTACCTTGCCGATGGCCTTCTTGATGGCGCCGAACAATTCGGCGGTCTGGCCAGTGGCTTCGTCGAGGGCGATGGTGTGAAGACGGGACATGACGGACTCCTTTGCGTTGGTTGATGGACCGCGCGGTGTTTGTTGCGCGGCTTCCATGGACTGAAGTCTAGGCGCCCAAACTGCGCGTTACCGCATATAATGATCGCAATATCTTGCCCAAACGTCTCAAGCAAGCTCACCTCGCCCGGACCCTCTACCCTCCCGAAGCCATGGACAGCCTGACCGAACTCGTCCGCATGCTGGCGCCCGCCGGAACCGTCGACCTGCATTGCCACTTTGCCGGCGTCTGGCGGGTGGACCATGTGCTGGCGCCGCCGGGACACCTGCCCTATCACATCATCCTCGAAGGGCAGGCGATCGCCGAGGCCGGAAAGAAGGAAATGACGCTGGATGCCGGCGATGTGCTGCTGTTTCCGCACGGCAGCGCGCATACGCTGCGCAGCCTGCGGGCCAATACCGGCAAGGGCGGGGACCAGGCCGCCCCGGGCGAGCGGCAGACACACTTCAACGGCATGCTGACCGAGGTGAGGATCCCGGGCGAAGGGCCTGAGCTGGACCTGCTGTGCGGCACCTTCGTGCTGGGCCTGCCGGGCACCATGCTGCTGCGCCACCTGCCGCCGGTGCTGCGCATATCCACCGCGGGGCGCGCCGACTGCGCGTGGCTGGATGCCATGATCGGCATGATGCGCAACGAGGCGCAGGCACCCGAGCCGGGCGGCACCGCGGTGATCGGGCAGCTCTCCACGGCGCTGCTGACCTTGCTGCTGCGCGCCCTGATCGCGCAGGGCGGCGTGACCCACAGCGTGCTGGCGCTGATGGCGGACGCGCGCATGGCGCGGGCCGTGGACGCGGTGCTGAAGGCGCCAGCCGAGCCGTGGTCGGTGGAATCGCTGGCACAGGTGTGCAATGTGTCGCGCGCCACGTTCGCACGGCGCTTCACGCAGCTCAGCGGCGAGACGCCGCTGCAGTTCGTCACCACCTTGCGCATGGAATTGGCGGCCCGCCTGCTGACCCAGGACCGCGAGTCCGCGGCCAATATCGGCGAACAATGCGGCTACGCTTCCGAGGCGGCCTTCGGGCGCGCCTTCAAGGCGTATTTCGGCGTGGGCCCGGGCGCGTTCAGGCTGGCCGCGCGCGAGCGGCGCAGCGCCGCCGTCGCGCAGGCGGCGGCTGCAGCGGGATAGCGGCGCCTCAGGCGGCGGCGTGGGGGGCCTGCCGGGCCTCGTAGACCTGCAGGTGGGCGTAGGCAGTGCGCACCAGCGGCACGGCGTGCCCGAAGCGCTCGGCGCGGCTGGCCATGTCGCCAACGATGTCGCGCGCTTCCAGGCGCGGCGCACCCTGGGCGATATCGCGCATCATCGAGGCCGCCCACGGCGAGTTGGCGTCCAGCAGCCGCTCGACCATCGCCTTGTGCACCGGCTCGGGCAGCGCATGGCCCGACAGCCGCGCCACTGTGGCGCATTCGTCCATGGCCTGCTGCATCAGTGCGCGGCCGTCGTCGGTCTTCACGATCTCGCCCACCGTGCCGCGCATCAGGCAGGTCATCAGCGCGCCCGACGCGATCATCACCCACTTGTTCCACAGCGCCTGGTCGACGTTGGCCGACAGCTCGCGCGTGCCGGGCGTGGCCGCGGCCAGTTCATGGAAAGCGCGGGCCAGGGGCTGCGCGGCCTCGGCGCGCGCGCCCACCACCAGTCTGTCGCCGGCGCCCTGGTGCACCACCGCGCCCCCAGCTTCGAGCGTGGTGGCGATGTAGGAAACGCCGCCCAGCACGCGTTCGCGGCCATAGCGCGCGTCCAGCGTTTCGTAGGCGCGCAGGCCGTTGACCAGCGGCAGTATGGCCGTGCCGTTGCCGCGCTCGTCCAGCGCCGGACCGAGCGCCTGCATGGCGCTTTCGAGGTCGTAGGTCTTGCAGGCCAGCAGCACCAGGTCGTAGTCCGGGCCCACATCGCCGGCCTGCACCGTCTTCACGGCGGTGCGGATATCGCCTAGCTCGCTGCGCACCACCAGGCCATCGCGGGCCAGCACCTCGGCGCGCCGCGGCCGCACCAGGAATGTGACATCCGCGCCAGCCTGCTGCAGGCGGCCGCCGTAATAACCGCCCATGGCGCCCGCGCCCAGGACCAGAATCTTCATGACGTTCCCCGCTTCGATGAAATGAATGAAACAAACGGATGCGGAGGCCCGCGCGGGCACGGTGCGCGGCAGCCGCGCGGCCTGCTAGACCTCCCCTGCAACTTCGTCCGGCGCCTGCTCGGCGCCGGACAAAAAATCCTGCGCGGCGGCGAGCCGCCTGCGCATCCCCTCTTGCGCGGCCGGCCCCGGCACCAGCGCATGTCGCGCAAAGCTCAGGGGCTCGCCGGTGCCGCGGTCCACCAGCACTGGCTCGACCGCCTTGCCGGTGTCCTTGTCGACCAGCTCCACGCTCGGCCCTTCCGGCGCGAAGTGCTTGTTGCCCCAGGCCAGCATGGCCAGCAGCACCGGCAGGAAATCGTGCCCGACCGGGGTCAGCACGTATTCGTAGCGCGGCGGCTTTTCCGAGTACTGGCGCCGCTCGAGCAGCCCCTCGTCCACCAACGCCGTCAGCCGGCGCGTGAGCATATTGGGGGCGATCTCCAGGTTCCTCTGGAAGTCGTCGAAACGCCGCGAGCCGTAGAACGCCTCGCGCATCAGCAGCATGCTCCACCACTCGCCGACCCGTTCCAGGCCACGGGCGATGGGGCATTGCATATCCCTGAAGGTCTTTCTCTGCATGGTCGACGGCTCCGCTGGCATCACGATACTTTCACCATGATAGCCAAAATGGCGGCCGCCTACGGTTTCAGGAAGCCGGCCGGTCGCGCGCCGCCCCCGGCCTGGGCGGCGGCGCGCCGGGCCGGGGCGGCACGCGGCAGTACATATTGTCGGCACGGCTGCAGGCGATGCTGCCGCTTTGCGGCCGGTCCCCGCCGGCGCGCGCCGGGGCCAGGCCGCCGGCAAGCAGCGCCACGCCGGCGAGTGCAATCAGATGGCGTTTGAGCATGGTTGTTGTCCCTTGCATGGATGACGTTGCGCCTGGCCGCGTTCAGTGCGCATCGGCCGACGGCGCCTTGGGCGGCGCCACCTTGTGCATCAGCGGCACCATGGCTGTGGCGATGACGAAGCACACCAGGATGACGATGAAGATATCGGCGAAGGTCTGCGTCTGCGCCTCGCGGTAGGCCAGCGCCCACAACTGCCTGATGGCGGCGGACTGCGCCCCTTGCGCGTCGAAGCCCCACGCAGCCATATTGCTGCTGGCCGACTGCAGCAGCGCGGCCATGGCCTCGTTGCCGGCGTTGAGGTGCTCGGCCAGCCGCAGGAAATGCAGGTTGGTGCGGTCGTTGAGGATGGTGGCGCAGACCGCGATGCCGATCGCGCCGCCCAGGTTGCGCATCAGGTTGAACAGCCCCGAGGCCAGCTTGAGCCGGTCCGGCGGCAGCGCGCCCAGCGTCAGCGTGACCACCGGCGCCACCGCGAACTGCTGCGCCATGCCGCGGAAGGCCTGCGGCAGCAGCAATTGTTCGGCACCCCAGTCGCTGGTGATCGGCGCGAACTGCCACATCGAGAAGGCAAAGCAGGCCAGCCCGACCATCAGCAGCCAGCGCAGGTCCACGCGGTTGGCGAAGAAGGCATAGACCGGGATCGACATGACCTGGAAGACGCCGGTGGAGAACACCGCCAGCCCGATCTGCAGCGCGCTGAAGCCGCGCACGTGCCCCAGGAACAGCGGCGTCAGGTAGATGGTGGCGAAGATGCCCACGCCGGCGATGAAGGAGAAGAAGCAGCCCAGCGCGAAGTTGCGGTCCTTGAGCGCGCGCAGGTCCACCACCGGGTTCGCGTAGGTCAGGCTGCGCCACACGAAGCCGACGCTGGCCAGCGCGGCGATCCACGCCGTGGCGCGGACGGTGTCGTCGCCGAACCAGTCCCAGCGCGGGCCCTCTTCCAGCGTGTACTCCAGGCAGCCGAGGAACAGCGCCATCAGCGTCATGCCGAGGTAGTCGGCGCCGCGCACCAGCGACCAGTTGGGCCGGTCCACGCGCACGAACATCGGCACCGCGATCATGACGAAGATGCCCGGCACGAGGTTGATGAAGAACAGCCAGTGCCAGGAGAAGTGGTCCGTGATCCAGCCGCCCACGGTGGGCCCGAGCGTGGGCGCCAGCGAGGCCAGGCCGCCGATGGTGGCCGCGGCGATCACGCGCTGCTTGCCGGTGAAGAACATGAAGGCGGTGGTGAACACCAGCGGGATCATCGAGCCGCCCAGGAAGCCCTGCATGGCGCGGAAGGCGATCATGCTCTGGATGTTCCAGGCGATGCCGCACAGCAGGCTTGCCACCGTGAAGCCGGCGGCCGACGCCGCGAACAGCCAGCGCGTGGACATCACGCGCGCCAGCCAGCCCGACAGCGGGATGACGATGATCTCCGCGATCAGGTAGCTGGTCTGCACCCACACGGTTTCATCGGTGCCTGCCGACAGCCCGCCGCCAATGTCGCGCAGCGAGGCCGAGACGATCTGGATGTCCAGCAGCGCGATGAACATGCCCACGCACATGGTGGCGAAGGCGAACACCTTGGCGCCGGTGGTCATCGACGCCGGCGAGAAGTCCGGCAACCCTGCGGGCGGGCGGACCGGCGCGGATTGCCCGGCGGCGGCGCCGGGCTGCGCGTCCGCCAGCGCGGCGCCGCTCATTGCTGCACCTGTGCGTCGGCGCGGGAATCGACCTCCGCCACCACGGACAGGCCGGGACGCAGCATGGCCAGCTTGGTGTCGGTCTCGTCGAGCATGATGCGCACCGGCACGCGCTGCACGATCTTGGTGAAGTTGCCGGTGGCGTTTTCCGGGGGCAGCACGCTGAACTGCGCGCCGGTGGCGGGCGCCAGGCTGGTCACGCGGCCATGGAACACCTGCCCGGGCAGCACGTCCGCCTCCACCGTGGCCCGCATGCCCGGGCGCAGCCGGGCCAGCTGGCCTTCCTTGAAGTTGGCATCGACCCACAGGCCGCGCGCCGGCACCAGCGACAGCAGTTGCGTGCCGCTGGCGGCATAGGCGCCGACGCGCGCGCGCCGGTTGCCCACGGTGCCGTCGATGGGCGCGCGCAGCTCGGTGTATCCGAGGTTCAGGCGTGCGATATCGCGCTCGGCAATGGCCTGCGCCAGCGCCGCCTGGGCCTGCTGCTTCTGCGTGGCGATCACGTCCACCTGGCGCTGCGCGGCCAGCAGGCTGGCCTGCGCCTTCTGCGTATTGGCCAGCGACTGCTTGAAATCCGAATCCGCTTTCTGCGAGCTCTGCAACGACACCGCCGACTTGGCCGCCAGGCTCTGGTAGCGCGCCTGGTCCTCGCGGGCGCGCACGGTATCGGCATCCACCGCCGTCACCGCGGCGCGGGCCTGCCCGATCACGGCCTCCTGCAGGGCGCGCGTGGCATCCAGGTTGGCCAGCAGCGCCTGCTGCGCGGCCACCGCGCCTTCGGCCTTGGCCAGCGCGGCGCGGTAGTCGCGGTCGTCGATGCGGGCCAGCAGGTCGCCGGCATGCACCTGCTGGTTGTCCGTCACGCGCACTTCGGCCAGGTAGCCCGCCACCTTGGGCGCGACCACGGTGACCTCGCCGCCGATATAAGCGTCGTCCGTGCTCTGCAGGAAACGCCCCTCGGTCCACCAGTGCTGGCCGTAGACGGCCAGGCCGACACCGGCCGCGACGAGCACGCCGGTCACGACAGCTCGCTTGCGGCTGATGCGGGGTTTCGAGACGGAAACGGGATCCGAGCCGGCACGGTCGGCGGCGATTTCGCTGGTCATGACACTTCCTCTTGCTTGCACGTTCAGATGACGCCCGCGGTCTGCGGGTCGCCGGGGATGGTTGCGGCGCCGGTGGCGGTGCCGGGGCAGGCGGCGGCGCGCGCGCCATCCGACCTCGCCAGGCGGAAGCGCAGGCGCTCGCTCGCGGCCGGTCCGGCCGTGACGAAATGGTCTGCTTCCGTAATGGGGCGCCCGTTGGCGGCGTCCACCAGGATCGGCGTGACGGTGGCGCCGCTGTGGCGGTCCACCAGCACCACGGTCTCGCCTTCGGGCGCGTAGTGACGGTTGCCCCAGTTCAGCAGCGCCAGCAGCACGGGCCAGAATTCGCGGCCGCGCGGCGTCAGCAGGTATTCGAAGCGCGGCGGCCGCTCGCAATACTGGCGCCGCTCCAGCAGGCCTTCGGCCACCAGCGACTCGAGCCGCCGGGACAGCATGTTGGGCGCGATGCCCAGCTGCACCTGGAAATCGTCGAAGCGGCGGGTGCCGTAGAAGGCCTCGCGCAGGATCAGGATGCTCCACGACTCACCCACCCGCGCCAGGCTGCGGGAAATGGGACAAGGGGCGGTATCGAGCGGTGTTTTCCGCATATTCTCGGCCTCCGAAAATCATGTTGCTATCAAGATGAAAGTTAGTATAGAGTGGTAGATATCATCATGCAAGTAACTTGTTGATCAAAGTTTGCGAGGCGCCGAAGACGCCGCGCTGCAGATTCGCAGAAGGAGATGGATATGGATCGAACCTCGCCCCGCCCCGGGCTCAAGTCACCCCGGACACCGGCGTTCGGCTACGCCAGGCTGGCAGCGGCCGCCCTGGCCGCTGCAGGTCTCGCGGCCTGCGCCGCGGTGGGGCCGGACTACCGGCAGCCCGCCGTTCCCACCACGGCGGGCTATGCGCAGGCAGACGCGCTCGCCGCGCGTGAAACCAGGCTGCCGGCACCGGCGCTGGATAGCTGGTGGACCGGCTTCGACGATCCCGTGCTGACCCGCATCGTGCAGCGCGCGCTCGACCAGAACCTGGACCTGGCCGCCTCGCTGGCGCGCGTGCAGCAGGCCCGCGCGGCGGCGGCCGAAGCCGGTGCGCAGTTGCTGCCGCAAGGCAGCCTGTCGGCCCAGGCCGTAAAGGAGCGCCAGTCGCTGGAAAGCCCGCTTGGCAAGATCGCCAGTCAGTTCCCCGGCTACAACCGCAATCCCACGCTCTATGACGTCGGTGCCGGCGCGAGCTGGGAGATCGACCTGTTCGGCGGCCTGCGGCGCGGCGCCGAAGCGGCCGACGCCGAAGCCCAGGCCGCGCAGGCGGAGCAACTCGGCGTGCGCGTCTCGGTTGCCGCCGAAGCCGCCGATGCCTATTTCCGCGTGCGCGGCGCGCAGCAGCGCATCGCCATCGCGCAGGAACAAGTCGATACCAACGGCAAGCTGCTCGAACTGGTGCGCCTGCGCCTGAACGACGGCCTGTCCTCCAGCCGCGAAGTCGCGCAGGCCGAAGCGCTAGTGGCGCAGGCGCGCGTCACCATCCCGCCGCTGCGCATCGAGCTGCAGACCCAGCTCAACCGGCTGGATGTGCTGATGGGCGCGCAGCCCGGCACCTACGCCGCGGAACTGGCCGGCCCCGGAGGAAAAGCCAGCCTGGCCGTGCCCGCCATCTCGGTGGCGCAAGGCCCCGCGGACCTGCTGCGCCGCCGTCCCGACGTGATTGCCGCCGAACGCCGGCTGGCGGCCAGCAGCGCGCGCATCGGCGCGGCCACCGCGGAGTACTACCCCAAGCTGTCGCTGTCCGCCCTGCTCGGTTTCGAGAGCCTCAGCACCGGCAAGCTGTTCTCCGCCGCGGCCTTCCAGCCAGCGGCGGTGGCCGGCCTGCGCTGGCGCCTGTTCGATTTCGGGCGGGTCGATGCCGAAGTGGCGCAGGCCAGGGGCGCCAACGCCGAGGCGCTGGTCAACTATCGCAAGGCCATGCTGCGCGCCACCGAAGACGTGGAAAACGCCGTCGTCACGCTCACCGAGCTGGAATCGCAGGGCAAGGAGCTCACCACCGAGATCGACGCCCACGTGCGCGCGCGCGGCGCCTCCGAGGATGCCTACAAGGGCGGCGCGGTGAGCCTGTTCGAAGTGCTGGACGAGGAGCGCCAGCTGCTGGCTGCGCGCGACCAGCAGGCACGCGTGCATGCCGACAATGCGCGTGCCGCGGTGGCCACCTTCCGGGCGCTGGGCGGCGGCTGGTAGGACCTGGCCGCCGCGGGCGCGGGCGCACCATCGGCGTGCACCGCGCCCGCCGATGCATCCCCCGCTGCGCCCGACTGGTGCGCGGCCACATGCAGCGCATGCCATGTTTGCGTACAAAACATGCGCACGGCGCTTGTATATCAGGCTGGCATACCTATTGCATGACAGCCTGGCATGACCTTCTCCACGCCAGTTCTCGACCACGACTCCGCCCTGCCGTCCGCGCTTCGCGGCGGCGGTGGCGATGCGGCCCGCACCGCGTCTTCGGCCGAGATCGCCGAGCGCATCACCCAATCGATCCTGGCCCAGCGCCTGGCACCCGGCACGCGGCTCGGCGAGCAAGCGCTGGCCGGCCTGTTCGGTGTGAGCCGCACGCTGGTGCGTGAAGCGCTCACGCGGCTGGCCGCGCGCGGCATCGTCACGGTGTCGGCCCGGCGCGGCTGGTTCGTGATCGAGCCCTCGCGGCAGGAAGCCCGGCAGGCCTTTGCCGCGCGGCGCGCCATCGAACTCGGCCTGCTGCGCTACGCCCCGCCGCTGACCGCGCAAGCCATCCGCCGCCTGCAGGAACACGTGGCGCAGGAAGAGCGCGCACTGCGCGCCGACGACGCAGCCCTGCGCAGCTACCTGCTGGGCGACTTCCATGTCTGCCTGGGCGAATGCGCGGGCAATGTGCTGCTGGCCGATACGCTGCGCGACCTGACCGCGCGCACCACCCTGATCGCCATGCGCTACCAGTCCAGCCACCAGGCCCATGCCTCGTGCGCGGACCATGCGCAGATCGTGGCGGCACTGGCCCGCGGCGACACCGAACAAGCCATCGCCCTGATGGACGCGCACCTCGGCCACGTGGAGGCCGGGCTGAGCGCGGCCACGCCGGACGACCGGCCCGATCCGCTGCGCCAGGCGCTGCGCCCGCTCGGGCATGGCGCGTGAGCGCCCGCCCTCCGACCGATTTCCGATTTCCTCTTCACCCAACCCAAACGGCAAGCTAGCAAGGACACGCAATGAAGCTCTCCAGAATCCTCCTCGGCCTTGGCGCCACCGCCCTCGCGTTCACCATGCGCGCCGCCAGCGCCGAAGCGCTCGACGACGTGGTCAAGGCCGGCGTGCTCAAGGTTGCGGTGCCGCAGGACTTCCCGCCCTTCGGTTCGGTCAGCGCCGACATGAAGCCGCAAGGCCTGGACATCGACGTGGCCGCGCTGATCGCCAGGAAGATGGGCGTCAAGCTGGAACTGGTACCGGTGACCAGCACCAACCGCGTGCCTTACCTGCAGACCAGGAAGGTGGACCTGGTGATCTCCAGCATGGGCAAGAACCCCGAGCGCGAGAAGGCCATCGACTTCAGCGAGGCCTACGCCCCCTTCTACAACGGCGTGTTCGGCCCGGCCGACCAGAAGGTCGCCAGCGCAGCCGAACTCGCCGGCAAGACCGTGGGCGTGACGCGCGGCGCGGTGGAAGACCTGGAGCTGAGCAAGGTGGCACCGCCCACCGCCACCATCAAACGCTACGAAGACAACAACGGCACCATCAGCGCCTTCCTCTCGGGCCAGGTGCAGCTGGTGGCCACCGGCAACGTGGTGGCCGCCGCCATCCTTGCCAGGAATCCGCCCAAGAAGCCCGAGCCCAAGTTCCTGATCAAGAACTCGCCGTGTTTCATCGGCCTGAACAAGGGCGAGCCGAAGCTGCAGGCCAGGGTCAACGCCATCCTGGGCGAAGCCAAGAAGGACGGCGAGCTCAACACCCTGACCGTGAAGTGGCTCGGCATGCCGCTGCCGGCCACGCTTTGATGTCCTGAAGTCGTGAAACCCTGAAGCCCTGGCGCTCCGGATCCACCGGGGCGCCAGCCAAGCAAGGCCCGCGCTCACGCGCGCCTCCTGGCGGCGCGCCCAACTACGGCATCGCATGTCCTATCAATTCGACTTTCTCTCGGCCTTCGACTACGCCGGCGTGTTCGCGCACGGCGTCGCCGTCACGGCCGAACTCACCGCCGTGGGCGGCCTGCTCGGGGTAGCCCTGGGCATCGGCTGCGCGTGGGCGCGCACCCAGGGACCGGCCTGGCTGGCGGCGATCGCCGGCGGCTATGTGGAACTGATCCGCAACACGCCGTTCCTGATCCAGCTCTTCTTTATCTTCTTCGGCCTGCCCAGCGCCGGCATCCACCTGGGAGAAATGACCTCGGCCATCCTGGCCATGGTGATCAACCTCGGCGCATACAGCGCGGAGATCGTGCGCGCAGGCATTGCCGCCGTGCCGCGCGGGCAGTTCGAAGCCGGCGCCAGCCTTGCCATGGCCCCCTTCCAGGTGTTCCGCCACGTGGTGCTGCTACCCGCCTTGCGCAAGATCTGGCCCGCGCTGTCGAGCCAGGTGGTGATCGTGATGCTCGGCTCCGCGGTCTGCTCCCAGATCGCCGCCGAGGACCTCACCTTCGCCGCCAACTTCGTCCAGGGCCGCAACTTCCGCGCCTTCGAGGTCTACCTGCTGACCACCGGCATCTACCTGCTGCTGGCCATCGGCCTGCGCCAGGTGCTGCGCGGCATCGGCGGCGCGCTGTTCCGGAGAGCCCGATGACCGATTTTTCAACGTGGGACATCCTGCGCAACCTGCTGCTGGCGGCGCGCTGGACCGTGGTGCTGTCGCTGGCGGCCTTTGCCGGCGGCGCCGTGACCGGCCTGCTGGTGCTGCTCATGCGCATCAGCCGGCGCGCGCCGTTGCGCCGCGCCGCCTGGGGCTTCATCGAGGTCTTCCAGGGCACGCCGCTGCTGATGCAGCTCTTCCTCGCCTTCTTCGGGCTGGCGCTGTTCGGCGTGGAGATTCCCGCCTGGCTCGCTGCCGGCCTGGCGCTCTCGCTGTGGTCCGGCGCCTACCTGGCCGAGATCTGGCGCGGCTGCGTCGAAGCCATCCCCAAGGGCCAGTGGGAAGCCGCCGGCTGCCTCTCGCTGGGACATCTGCAGCAGATGCGCTACGTGATCCTGCCGCAGGCGCTGCGCATCGCCATTGCGCCCACCGTCGGCTTCGTCGTGCAGATCGTCAAGGGCACCGCGCTGGCCTCCATCATCGGCTTTGTCGAGCTGTCCAAGGCCGGCACCGTGATCACCAACGCCACCTTCAGCCCCTTCACCGTCTACGCGCTGGTCGCACTGATCTATTTCGCGCTGTGCTGGCCCCTGTCCCGCTACAGCCGTCACCTGGAAAGGAAGCTCAATGTCGCTCATCGCCATTGAAAACGTGAAAAAGCGCTTCGGCGCCAACGAAGTGCTCAAGGGCATCGATCTCAAGATCGATCCGGGCGAGGTCATCGCCATCATCGGCAAGAGCGGCTCGGGCAAAAGCACGCTGCTACGCTGCATCAACGGCCTGGAAAGCATCGACGAAGGCAATATCTCCGTGGCCGGCGCCAAGCTCGGCACGAGCGAGCTCGAGCTGCGCGTGCTGCGCCGCAAGGTCGGCATGATCTTCCAGCAGTTCAACCTGTTCCCGCATCTGAGCGCCGGGCGCAACGTCATGCTGGCCCCCACCGTGGCCGGCGGCGCCAGCGAGTCAGAAGCCCTCGCCCGCGCGCGCGAATGCCTGGCCAAGGTGGCGCTGGCGGAGAAATTCGACAGCTACCCCGACCAGCTCTCCGGCGGACAGCAACAGCGCGTGGCCATCGCGCGCGCGCTGGCGATGCAGCCGCGCGCGCTGCTGTGCGACGAAATCACCTCGGCGCTGGATCCCGAGCTGGTGGTGGAAGTGCTGAACGTGGTGCGGCAACTGGCGCGCGAAGGCATGACGCTGGTGATGGTGACGCACGAGATGCGCTTCGCGCGCGAAGTCTGCAACCGGGTCGTGTTCATGCACCAGGGCCGCGTGCATGAGGCGGGTCCGCCCGAGGAACTCTTCGCCAGGCCGGCCACGCCGGAGCTGCAGCAGTTCCTCGGGATGGCGGCCTGAAACATGCAGGCCGGCCGGCGCCCGGATGCCGGGTTCCGTGTTCGCCATCGTACCGACTGCGCACCGGATCGGTGTCAGTGTCGTTTTGTGAAGCATCGCCAGGACCGTTCGCGGATCCGCGCGGTTTCCCGGCCGGGCTTCTCAATCGCGCCGGCGGGCCATGAGATGCCGGCATGATCGCGCCCGCTGCCGGCTCGCCTTCGATCCGGTGCAAACCAGCTTGCCTGCGAGGTAAAGAATCATGCGCACCGTACTGTACTTCCGGCTTCGCGACGCCGTGGCCGCAAGGAAGATTCAAGCGGGCCTTTGCGAATTGCCCCTTTCCCCCTCGCTCATCAAAGGCCCATGGTTCATCCAGCGTGACGACCAGGCGCTCGAAGGACTGCAGAAAGCCGACGCCACCCAGACCACATACCGCGGCGAATGGGAGATTGCGGGCATCCTGGCCGGCGCCGCGCTGGCGATCTACGGGACCTTGCGCCTGGGGACTTCCGCCGGCACGCTGGCCACCGTGCTGGCCTGCGTGGCGGCAGGCGCCATGGGCGCCCTGGCCGGCTGGTGGCTGGGACGATGGCTGGGCGGGCTGATCCGCCGTGGCGGGATCGCCCGGCAACGCGCCAGCCTGGCGCCAGGCGAGATGCTGCTGGTCACCAGTTGCGCCAGGGCGACCAAGGACACCGTCAAGCGGATGGTCGGTGAACTGGGCGGCGAGAGCATCGAGGAGCGCAATGAGGTCTTGCCGGGCTTGCGCTGGGCCTAGCGTGGCCGCCCCGCCGGGGCGCCGCGAGCGCAGCGGGCCGCGCAAAGGTGCCTGCACGCAGTACCGCCCTTCCGGGCGCCTGAGCCCCCGGCCACCGCGCCGGGGGCTTGCCATCTGATGCCAGCGATTGCCAGCGATTTTTCCGCCTGGCGGGCGCGCTTTGTCCGGCCCCCGATCGGCAAAGTGTTCGCGGCGGCGCCCCGCGCCGGCGCAGGTCAGCTACCCCACCTTCGGCGCGAACGCGCCATCATTGCCAATGCGCTGACATATGTCCCGTCTATATTCCTAGAGGGGGCATGTGTCCGACGTGCCCGCCAGACGATCCGGAGGCCTGCCGCAAGCACACCGGCAGGCCCCGTCCAGCCGGCTTTGGAGGCCTGACATGAGTGCCCAGCACGACCCGAAGGCCAACCGCCTGCTTGCGGTGCTTCCCGAAGCAGACTGGTTGCGCATCGCACCGCACCTCGTGCTGACCGAACTGCCCCTGGGCTATGTCGTCTACGAGTCGGGCGACCAGCTCGGGAATGTGTACTTTCCCACCACGGCGATCGTATCGTTGCTCTATGTGATGGAAGATGGCGCATCTGCCGAGATCGCCATCGTCGGCAATGAGGGTATCGTCGGGATCGCGCTGTTCATGGGCGGCGAAACCACGCCGAGCCGGGCCATCGTGCAAAGCGCGGGTATCGGGTACAAGTTGAATGCAAAGCTGCTGAAGCAGGAATTCGCGCGTGGCGGCCCCGTACAACGCCTGCTGTTGCGCTACACGCAGGCACTGATCACGCAGATGGCCCAGACCGCGGTCTGCAACCGGCATCACTCGATCGAGCAGCAACTCTGCCGCTGGCTGCTGCTCAGCATTGACCGCCTGCCGACCAACGAGCTGACGATGACGCAGGAACTGATCTCCAACATGCTCGGTGTCAGGCGCTCCGGCGTCACCGAGGCGGCGCTCAAGCTGCAGAACGCCGGCCTGATCCGCTACAGCCATGGACATATCGCGGTAATCGACCGGCCGGCGCTCGAAAGACATGCGTGCGAATGCTACGCCGTGGTGAGGAGGGAATTCGATCGCCTGCTGCCGGACTTGCCAGCCGTCTGAGCAACGGTGGCCGGCGCGCCGGGATGTATTCCCGCGCTGCCGGCGCGCCATGGAAGAGATGAGTGCCAGCGGCGGGCGCGTGCCTGTCCGCCATCGTACCGACAACCCGGCCGGAACCCGGCAGCATTCGCCAACAGGTGGGCGAAATGCCCACCGGGCACCGTGCTCCCGACACTTGCATGCGCAGGGCGCGCTTGCGAACACGCCGAGCCCGCAGGAGGACGAGACATGCTACGCAGCATCGAGGAACTGGAAAGCTACCCCGTTCGCGCGACAGACGCCGATATCGGCGCGGTGAAAGACCTCCTCTTCGACGAACAGGCATGGGTGGTCCGCTATCTGCGCGTGGAAGCCGGCAGCAAGCGCTCCAGCCAGCCGGTCATGGTCGCGTCCAAGGCCATCGCACGCTCGGACTGGATGGATGACGTCATCCACCTGACGCTCGCAAGATCGCAGGTGCTGGAGCACAAGCAGGGGGAAGCCGCCGACGCCTCCCTGCGCAGCGCGCAGGCGATGTCGCACTACGGGGTTCACGCCCGGGACGGCGATATCGGCCACATGGACAGCCTGCTCGTCGACGTACACACCTGGGCAATGCGCTACATCATCGCCAGCATCAGTAACTGGCTGCTGGGCGACCGGGTCATCATTCCCGTGAAGGCCATCCAGGGCGTGAACTGGCCGGACGCGATGGTGTCGCTCGACCTCACCCGCGAGACCCTGAAGGGCGCGCCGCGCTATGACGACGAAGTCCGCCTGGACCGCCGACAGGAAGCGGGCATTCACCAGTACTACGGGCACCCCGGCTATTGGCTCGATCCGCCCGCCCACGACGACGCCTCAGCGCGCCGGCACTAGTCGCCGGCGGGGTGATGCGCGAGTGCAGGCGGCACCGGTGCGCGCCGTTGATGTCGTCGCCTGCACACACCGTCGAGTAACACAGTTTGGGGTGGGCCAGCACAAGAGCCTATGATGCAAGCGTGACATAACCACAAGCTCGATTATCGAAAAGGTATCCATGAAGTATGTCTCAGTACCGCCAGCCCCGGCGCGCCCCCCGCACACAGCGGGAAAACGCCGGCCTGAGCAACCCGATGAAGCCCGCCGGACCGCGCAGCCCGGTCAGTTTGATCCGCAAAGCAGACAGATAGCGGATCTTGGCGACGGCAGCTTCAAGCAATAACTTCATCACGCGCCGGCACCAAGGGTGCTTGCGCGCGTGCAGACGGCCCAGGGACGGAACCGCATTCGCCACACCGTCATGGCCTTGCCCCTGCGGGCATCTCGTTCTCCCTGGCCCCTTGGGCGACAAACCTCCGGGCACGCACGTGCCTGGTCAGCCGAGGTGCAATATGGCACTCAGTTTTCCCAACCCGAGCCGCAGCTACGATGCCGCCAAGCATTGTGTGTGGTTCTGGGGCTACGACAACGCACGCGAGATCACATTCCTGGTGGGCGATGCCATGCTCGCCAGCCTGGATCCCGCGATGGGCCAGGCCGAGCGCGAAGTGCTCGCGGCCTTCGACCGGCACCGCGAGCAGATCCTGGAGCTGGCCAGGACCCAGTACGCTGGCGGGCGCCAGAACAGGTACCTGCTCAGCTGAACAATCTCGGCTGAACAAGCTCACCTGGCATCGCTGACATAGCTGCGCACCGGCGTCAGGAACTCAAGCGTGCGCGCGGCCTTCAGCAAGCGCGGCAGCGCCGCCTCATAGGCCTGGCGATAAGGCCGGCTCAGGTGATGCGACTTGAAATAGTGCTCGCTGCAAGCCCATGTCTCGTACAGGACCAGCGTATCCGGATCCTCCACCGAGCGGTGGAGATAGGTATTGATGAAGTCCGGCTCCTTCGACATCTCTTCGAGCACGTGCAGCAGCTTTTCCTCGATTTCTTCGCGGTGCTCTGGCTTGCCCGGCAGATGGACGATGAATGCGGTGACGTCGCTCATGTTTGTCTCGCGTAGGACCGAACCGCGCGCCATGCGCGGCTCGTGCAAGGGATGCGCTCAGGTGAAGACGCTCAGGCGTTGAAGCCGCCGTCGATGGTCAGGCTCGCGCCGGTCACGAAGCCGGCTTCAGGGCTTGCCACGTAAGCCACCATGCCCGCGATTTCGTCGGCGCTGGCGTGGCGTTGCAGCGCCATCAACCCGTGCAGCGCGGCGGCGAAATCGCCGGACTCGGGATTCATGTCGGTGTTGGTCGGGCCCGGCTGCACATTGTTGACCGTGATGCCTTTCGGGCCCAGGTCGCGCGCCAGGCCCTGCACCAGTCCCCGCAATGCCGACTTGCTCATCGCGTAGGCGCTGCCGCCGGCAAACGGCATGCGCTCGGCGTTGCAGCTGCCGATATTGATGATGCGCCCGCCGTCGCCCATATGCGGCAGCACGGCCTTGGCGGCGACGAAGACGGCGCGGACGTTCACATTCAGCGTCTTGTCGAAGTCGTCCAGCGAGAAGCTGTCGAGCGTGCCCATCAGCAGCACGCCGGCGTTGTTCACTAGGATATCGATCTTGCCCAGGCGATGCGCTGCGTCGTTGATGGCGCCGCTCAGCGATGCCGGGTCGGCAACGTCGGCTCTGATCGCGAGCGCGCGGCCGCCCGCGGCTTCGATGCTCGCAACCAGTTCACTCGCGGCGGCCGCCGAGCTTTGATAGGTGAAGGCCACGGTGGCGCCATCGCGCGCCAGGCGGCGCACGACTGCCGCGCCGATGCCGCGCGCACCGCCGGTGACGAAGGCAACCTTGCCGGAGAGGGAAGACGTCATGATTTCTGTTCCGATTCGAAAGTGGGTGTGCAGCAAGTATGGTCACTTTGGCCACCACCTCGGTAGACGGCAATCGGGATCATCACCTTCAACCGTTGGTATGAGCTGACGGCATGGAAGCGCTCAACCTCCTCGAGTCATTCATCCATAGCGCCGAAACCGGCAGTTTCTCCGCTGCGGCACGCCGGCTCGGTGTCGCTGTACTACCCGAACAAGAAGGCACCAGCCCTGCAAGCTATGTGCGCCAGCACACTGAGCGAAGCGCCGAAGCCGTCGATAAAGTACAGGCTCGGGCTGCATGTGACCCATTGCAGCCAGGTGCGTCCGCGCCGGCACCGCGCAGGAGCCGGCTACGCGCCCGGGCCATGTGACGAATGAGCAACCCCTCCCAGGAGCCAAGACACCGTGAGCCGCACCCGTACCTGGCTTCGACGCGGCGGTATTGCTGTGGTCGCATTGGCGATGCTCGCCGGTGTCATCGTGTTCGCCGGCGACTGGCTCGCCGCCCGCAAGATGCAGCGCAGCATCGATGATATTGTGGTCCAGCCGCTGGCTTACCGCGATGACGCGGCAGCCATCGAGCGCGGCCGCTACCTCTACGCTTCGCGCGGCTGCGCCGACTGCCACGGCGCGCAAGGCAACGGGCGCATGTTCGTAAACGACGGCAGGGGCCTGCGCATAGCCGGCCCGAATATCAGCCCCGGCCCCGGCAACGTGGTGTCGCACTACATAGCCGCCGACTGGGTTCTCGCCATCCGCCACGGCGTGAATCCGCAACTCCGCCCGCTCATGGTCATGCCGAGCGAGGACTTCAATCGCCTGACCGACGAAGATCTCGCCGCAGTGATCGCCTATGTCCGTCACATGCCGCCTGCCCCGGGCGGTGCCGCGGTGCTTGAGCTGCCGCTGCCGGTGCGTGTGCTCTATGGCTTCGGGCTGATGCAGGACGCCGCGGCAAAGATCGACCACACGCTCCCGCCCGGACAGCCCGTGCCCGATGGCGTCACGGTCGAACATGGCGCATACGTGGCCAATATGTGCATAGGCTGCCACCGCGCGACGCTGGCTGGCGGCAAGATTCCCGGTGCCCCGCCGGAGTGGCCGGCCGCCCCCAGGCTCGCGCCCGGCGACGGCTCGGTCATGCCCCGCTATCCCGACGCCGGCACCTTCGAACGCATGCTGAGGAGCGGCCAGCGGCCCGATGGCGCAGCCCTGCAGGTCATGCCCTTCGCGTCGCTGCGCCAGCTGAACGACACCGACGTGCGCGCGCTGTATCTCTATCTGACAAGCCTGAAGGGAGAGCGCAAGGGCTGAGCCGTCACGGAACCGGTCACCCGGGACCCGCCCGTCCGCATCCACGGAACGCGGCTTGTCACTTCAGGGAGAAGACCACAAGCTGCGCTGCGTGGGTGGCTACGCGTTCTGGTCCGTTGCCGCGGGTGCGGTCTTGAAATAGTCCGGGAAAGGCCATTCTTCTTTCAATTCGTCTGCCGTGCCGGCATAGCAGTCCCGATCGATGGCATCCATGCCGGGAAACGCGTGAGGAGGTGGCCCCGCATTGCCGTCGGTATATTGCCAGAGGATGAACCGTGGCCACGTATCGATTGGAATCCCGACCGGCAAGTCCTTGTAGCGCGCATACCAGAGGGGGCAGTTCTTGAGGATAGCGTCGGCGCCATGCGCCTGCACGGCATCCCGCAGCATATTGCCGCCATAGATCATCGGCCAGCGGCCCGTCTTCTCCTTGACCCTGGTCACGAAGGCATGGGCTTGCTCCAGCGTCATGTCAGGACCGCTCGAACTGGGCTCGAAGTCGAGGCAGAAAAGCGTCCTGCTGTTGTCTACCGCCGGATCGCCCCACTGCACGGCACCGAGGAAATTGTCCGCCTGCTTGATTGCGGGGCGGGAGCTGGAGAAGTGATAAGCGCCCCACAGCAGCCCTGCCGCCAAGGCCTGGTCGCGGCGCTTCCTGTACTTTGGATCCTGGAAGGTTTCACCCTCGCTAGCCTTGTGAATGACGGCCCTGACGCCGGCATTGAATGCCGTGAGCGCGTCAAAGGGATTGTCGTGGTTGATGTCGACGATGACGTCGATCGTACCCGCGAAGGTTTCCGGCATGGAAGTCTCCAGATTGGAAGGTTCCCGGGAGCGTCGACGAACCCGACTTCAGTGCACGGCAGGCATGGGCAATGCGATGTTGGTGGCGGCGCGTGTGCTGCCAGATCAGCCTGTGCGGCGGCTCTCTTCGGACATGACAGCATCAGCATAGGCATGCGGCACGTGAAGGGATCTCATCCAGAAGTTGGAAATGGCTTTCGAATTATTTACGACAGCTGTTCACAAATTTCACTGGAGCCAGCCGGAAGGCAGGCTGCGGCGGTTGTCGCCTGTCGGGCTGCGGGTTCCGGCCGTCAGGGCTTGCGTAGCGGCCTGAGTCGCGGCCTGAGTCGCTGCCTGAGTCGCTGCCTGAGTCGCGGCTTGAATGATCCTTGACGGCACCAGCGCCTGGCGCACCGATCTGTCAGTCGGCGCGCCGTGACGCCCACTCGCTGAAGCCAGGTCCGCCATGAATGGTCTTGTGTCTCGCCCACTCCACCTCGGCGGCGGTGGCGTATGTGACACCAGGCTCCCACCAGAGCGCGGCTTCCTGCTCAAAGGATGGCCGCTTCTCCATTCGCGCAACCAGCGAGGCGAGCTTTGGGCGATCTGGCGCGCGCCAGGACAGCCGCAACGGGCGGGTCTCGATGAACTGGCAAATACAGGTGAGGAGGATATCCTGCGCAGAGGTCACGCCAGGGACAAAGCCGTCGGCAGCGCCGGCTATCTGCGCCTCGAACCAGTCGAGAAGATGCTGGTTGCGAATGGCGCACCGGGCGGCGTGGCCATTTTCTTCGTGCCGGATGCCGGACCACTGCAATTGCGACACCGTCGTCGTCGACACGCCGAAGGTTTGCAGCGTGGCGAGAACGAGCTTGTCGTGCCATTCCTGCGCCGGGCGCACGTAGTCGGTCGCCAGGGGAGGCATGCCTGCCGGCGCGGCCGCACCCGGATAGCGAGACATGAGGTAGTCAATGATCACGGCCGAGTCCCACAACGTGAGTCCGCCGTCGACAAAGGTGGGAACCTGGAGGGTTGGCGTGATCTTCGCACGCTCCTCCACGCTGGGCGTCGTGAAGGTCTCCACCCGTTCAAAATCCAGGCCCTTTTCCACCAGCACGATGCGCACGGCACGAGCGAAGGGCGATCCCGTGGTGAAAAACAGCTTGCGCATTCCGGCCTCCAAGAACGACAGCGCGCCGCGCGAACCGGCGTTGCGAAGACAAGTGCATCGCCGGTCCTGACATGAACGCACCCTTGCCTTCGCGCTCGCGCATCTGTCGCCGCCTGCTCACGACGCCACGCCGCCACGTCGGCGCCGGGACGTCTAGCTCAGCCCCAGCGTGAACGGCAGCAGCAGGACATTCACGATCAGCAAGCCATAGAAGATCGCCATGGCCGCGGAGATGGCCGGACGCTGTTCGCGCTCTGGCGAGGCACGTCGATCCCGCCTGCGTTTCCACAGGAAACCCGCGCCCATGCTGAAGGCGGCAAAGCCGGTCAGCAAGGCCGGCGAAACCACGGCGGACAAAGCAGGCTTCGGCGCGGCATTCTCCGTTGCCGCCGCCGCCGAGGTCTCGGAGGAAGCGGCTGCCGGCAGCACGGGCACGGCCGGCTCGGCCGGCTTGGCCGGCTGCAGGCTCTCCTGCATGACAGGCGGCCGGGCGGGCGTCTCCCGATCCACCGCCGGCGGTGTCGGCTCCCGCTTTGGCGGCACGGGCACGGGCGCGGCAGCGCTTATGCTTGGCGGGGCCAACGGTTGCGCCGGCTTGCTGCGGGGGCTATCCCGCCACCGCCACCATTGGTGGTAAAGGCTTTCAAGACAAGACGTGGAGTCGCAGGCATCCCGTTTGATGCGCCATGCGTTGACGTCGGCATCGTTGATGACGCCGGTCCGCAGCAGCTTCTGCTGCTCGGCGTACATGCGCTCATAGCGCGTCGCGAGCTGCGCGTTGTCGCAGAGCAGCTGCTGGCTGCGCCGGCGCTCGCCGCTCGCCAGCGCACACCGCGTCCCTTTGCCGTTTTGATCTTCGCAGCGGACCGATCCGCCGCCCGGCGCTGACTTACAGTCGATGTCGGAAGCCTGCGCCACTTCGAAGGCAGACAGGCCCAAGGCAACGAGCACGGCCAGGCGTCCTATGACCCTGTTCATCATCGGCCCCCACGGAAGCGGGCACATCGGCCCAGGGAGTTAACGTAGCCGATGGTCGCATGGGTCCGCAAGCGCGCAGTAGGAAACGGATGTGGTAGTGCACTTTCTCTGGCATCGCAAAACCGAAATGCGCGCGCTCCTTCTCCTGCGCTTCGATATGCGCGCCGCCGGGTGTGCGCTTGCGGCCACGAGGGATCTCGCCCCTCCAGTTTCCATTGCCGCGCGATAAGGTCGATCGGCCTGCGCCTGGTCTTCGGCCGGCGTTATTGCTATCGGGCGGCATGCCCCGCACATGCGTCCCGGCGGTCAAGGCGGACGATGAATCCRCCGGGTATATTGCACACCCTGCATCTGGCAGCGGCCCTTGCCGGATGCAAGGCCGAGCCTATCAGGCGGCGGCGCCGCACCAGCCGGAGTGGCGCGCTTGCTGGCCAGCCCGGCAGTGCGGATACAGCCGCCTCACCTCAACGCGACAACACGCTCCGGATGGTTTCCGCGAGGTCCTTGGCCAGGAACTTAGACACATACGCATCCGCCCCGACCTTGCGCACATGGTCCTCGCTCGCGGTACCCGACAGCGAGGAGTGAATCACCACCGGGATCGACTTGAAGCGGGCGTCGCCCTTGATCTTGCGGGTCAGCGTGAAGCCGTCCATCTCGGGCATTTCCAGGTCGGTCAGCACCAGGGCGATTTCGTCCTGCACGGTGCGGCCGTTGGCGCTGGCGTGCTCGGCGATCTCGCCGAGCTGTTGCCAGGCTTCTTCGCCGGTCTTGGTCATCAGCACGGGCACGCCCATGGCCTTGAGGCCTTGTTCGATCAGGCTGCGGGCAAAAGCGGAGTCATCGGCGGCGAGGATCTTGGTGCCGGGGCGCAGGTTGAGTTGCGGGCCGACAGTCTTGGGGTCGACTTCGGGCTGGCGGGTCGGCAGCACGTCGCGCAGGATCTGTTCGACGTCGAGCACCTGCACCAGGCGCGGGTTGTCGCTGTCGGCTTCGAGCTTGGCGATGCTGGTGACCAGGTCGCCCTTGACGCTGGTTTCGGCGGAGACGACCTGGTTCCATTCGAGCCGCACGATCTCTTCCACGGCTTCGACAGCGAAGCCCTGGGTGGAGCGGGCGTATTCGGTCACCAGCAGGATGTTGAGGCCGCTCTTGGGGCTGCAGCCAACCAGCTTGGGCAGGTCGATGACCGGAATGACCTGGCCGCGGATGTCGGCCATGCCGAGCATGGCGGGACCGCCGCCGACCACGGTGGTGACCTTGGGCATGACCAGGATCTCGCGGACCTTGAAGACGTTGATGCCGAACAGTTCGCTGTGCGCGGACTGGTCGGATTCGCCCAGGCGGAACAACAACAACTCGAACTGGTTGTTATTGGTCAGGTTGGTCCGTTCGTCGATGTCTCTCATCGCGCTGCTCATACGCTTCCTTTGTCCGGCCAAGGCGCGGGCAAGTGCCGCGCGGTGTTGATCGTGTCCCTGGACCCGCCGCAGCGCGGCTCCGGCGGCGCTTTTGGCGCCGGTGCGGAGCGACGACGCTGCAATGACGGGCCACTGTCTTGGCTAACGGCGGCGGCGGCCAGAAATTTAGGGGCGCGAGGCGCACGGACTGGCACCCCGACGCGGGATGTGCCGGATCAGGCTGGCGCAGCCATCGGGCCAGCCCTGTGCCAGCTGCGGCCGTCGCGCGCGAGCAGCGCATCCGCGCAGCGCGGGCCGTCGCTGCCGGCCCGGTACCCTTGCACCTCGGTGGCGCCCTTCCCGGCGTCTTGCCAGGCATCGAGGAAGGGCTGCACGGCGCGCCAGCCGTTTTCGATGTTGTCGGCGCGCTGGAACAGGGTCTGGTCGCCGATCAGGCAATCGTAGATCAGCGTCTCGTAGCCGGTCGACGGCCGCATATTGAAGAAGGTGGAATAGGCAAAGCCCATCTGCACGTTGTCGATCTCCACCGCGGGGCCCGGGCGCTTGGCCTGGAAGTCGAACCACATGCCCTCGTCGGGCTGGATCTGGATGGTGAGGAAGTTGGGCTTGAGGCGGTCCACGCGGGTATCGCGGAACAGCGAGGATGGCGCCTGTTTGAAGCAGATGGCGATCTCGGTGTCGCGCACGGCCATGCGCTTGCCGGTGCGCAGGTAGAACGGCACGCCGTCCCAGCGCCAGTTGTCCACCATCAGCTTGAGCGCGACATAGGTCTCGGTGCGGCTGTCGCGCGACACATCGGGCTCGCTGCGGTAAGCGGGCACCTTGTGCCCCGCCACCGTGCCGCCGCGGTACTGGCCTCGCACGGAACTGGCCAGCGCTTCCTGGCGCGTCTGCGGGCGGATGGCGCCGATCAGCTTGGCCTTCTCGGCGCGCACGGCATCGGCGCCGAAGGCCGCGGGCGGCTCCATGGCGACCAGCCCCATCAGCTGGAACAGGTGGTTGGGCACCATGTCGCGCAGCGCGCCGGTGTGCTCGTAGAAATTCCCGCGCTGCTCCACACCCACGGTTTCCGCGGCGGTGATCTGCACGTGGTCCACGTAATGGTTGTTCCAGAAGGCTTCGAACAGCCCGTTGGYGAAGCGGCTGACCAGGATGTTCTGCACGGTCTCCTTGCCGAGGAAATGGTCGATGCGGTAGACCTGCTCCTCGCGCATGGCGCGCAGCACGCGCGCGTTGAGCGCCTGCGCCGACCTGAGATCGGTGCCGAACGGCTTTTCGATCACCACGCGCCGGAAGGCGCTGGCCGACTCCTTGAGCAGGCCGGCGGCCGCGAGCCGGTCCACCACTTCGCCGAAGAAGCGTGGCGAGGTGGCCAGGTAGAACACCGCGTTGCCCGTGGCGGCGGCCTTGATGCGCGCGGCGATGGCGGCGTAGGTGCGGTCGTCGAGGAAATCGCCTTGCAGGTAGCTGATGCGGCGGGCCTGCGGGTTCCACATCCCGGCGTCAAAGACCTTGGCCGCTGCGCCGCCCTTGTCCTTGTCTTGTGGCCCCCCTTCGCCGCCGGGACGGGCGCGGGCACGGATGCCCTGCGCCAGCCGCGCGCGGAAGGCGGCATCGGTCATGGGATTGTGGTCCACGCCGACCAGGTCCAGGCCATCGCACAGCAAGCCGTCGCGGCGCAGGTTGTAGAGCGCAGGCACCAGCAGGCGTTGCACCAGGTCGCCGCGCGCGCCGAACAGGAACAGCGTGGCCGGCGGCGGCTTGGGGACCTTCTGCATGCCACGCCGGGCGCCGGCGCGGGGCTTCCCGGCGGCCTCCTTCGCGGCGGCCGCCATCACGTCTTCTCCGCGTCGCCGCCGCTGACGTATTCCACGTGGCCGCCGAAGCCGAAGCGCATGGCCGAGAGCAGCTTCTCGCCGTAGGTATGGTCCTGTCGCGAGCGGAAGCGCGCGAACAGCGCGCTGGACAGCACGGGCACCGGCACGGCTTGCTCGACCGCGGCGTCGATGGTCCAGCGGCCCTCGCCGCTGTCGGCCACCTCGCCGGGAAAGCGCGACAGCGCCACGTCGCCGGCAAGCGCCTGCGCGGTCAGGTCGAGCAGCCAGGAGGACACCACGCTGCCGCGCCGCCAGACCTCGGCCACGTCGGCTAGGTCGATCTGGAAGCGCTCGGCTTCGGGCAGGCTCCCGGAGGACCGGGTCTTGAGGATGTCGAAGCCCTCGGCATAGGCCTGCATCAGGCCGTACTCGATGCCGTTGTGGACCATCTTGACGAAATGCCCGGCGCCGGCCGGGCCGGCATGGATATAACCGCGCTCGGCACGGCTCCTGGCCGGATCGCGCCCCGGCGTGCGGGGAATGGTGCCGTAGCCGGGGGCCAGGGCATCGAACAGCGGATCGAGCCGCTCCACCACCTCGGCCGGGCCGCCGATCATCAGGCAGTAGCCCCGCTCCAGCCCCCACACGCCGCCGGAGGTGCCCACATCCATGTAGTGAAGCTGGCGCCCGGCGAGTTCGCCGGCACGCCGGATGTCGTCCTTGTAGAAGGTATTGCCGCCGTCGATGATCACATCGCCGGGCGCCAGCAAGCCGGCCAGCGACGCGATCATCTGCTCGGTGGGCTCGCCGGCCGGCAGCATGACCCAGACGGCGCGCGGCGCCTCGAGCTTGCCGACCAGGTCTTCGATGCTGGAAACGCCGCGGGCGCCCTCGCTCACCAGTTCCTGCACCTTGTCCGCGCTGCGGTTGTACACCACGACCTCGTGCTGCCCGCGCAGCAGCCGCCTTGCGATGTTCGCGCCCATGCGCCCAAGCCCCACGATTCCGAGTTGCATGATCGGTCCTTTCATTGGGTCAGCCATCCACGGAGAAGACACCTTGCACAGCCAGCGGCCATTGTCCGCCTCCCGCGACCTACGTGCACGGGCCGCCGCAATGCGCGCCAGGCAAGAAAAAGATGCTCATGGATAACTTTTTCACCGGACCGGCTCGGGTTCGAGCATGGATGCAACGGTAAATCCCGTTGCCGATTTACACGAACTAAACAGACGCTTAAAATCGCGATACCAGCCCGGCGCGATCGCACATGACCGGGCGGATTCTTTTCACCGGCCCGCATCTGGGGACAAGCGCCGGCCAACCGCCCGCCCTGCCATGTCCTTGCCAGTCCTGAAGCCGCGCCGCCCCCGCCTTGCCGCGTCCACCGCGCGACGCGAGTAGCCGCCGGCAAGCCCAAGCCGCCTTCCCCGCCACAGCCCGTTGCCCGGCCGCCGCCGCGCGATGGACCCGCCTGTGCCGACCCCGTTGTTCCGTCATATCGCCATTCCGCCCCGCATCGCATGTCCGCAAACAGTCCGACGCTCGCCGCCCCGTCCGGGGAACACCGTCAAGGCAGCATCAGCCGGCGCATCGTCGCCATCGTCTTCTTCAACTTCATCGCCTATCTGACCGTCGGGCTGCCGCTGGCGGTGGTGCCCGGCTTCGTGCACGGCGACCTGGGCTACGGCACGGTGGTCGCCGGCCTCGCGGTCAGCATCCAGTACCTGGCCACGCTGCTCAGCCGGGCCTGGGCCGGCAACCTGTGCGACCTGCAAGGCCCGAAGAAATCCGTCACGCTCGGGCTCGCGCTGTGCGCCGGCAGCGGCCTGCTGGTCATGCTGTCCAGCACATTCGCAGGCACGCCATGGCTTAGCCTGGCGTGGCTGTTCGCCGGGCGGCTGGTGCTGGGCGCGGGCGAGAGCCTGGTCACCACCGGCACCATCGCCTGGGGCATCGGCGACGTGGGTCCGCGCTTCACCGGCAAGGTGATCTCGTGGAACGGCATGACCACCTACGGGGCGCTGGGGCTGGGCGCGCCGCTGGGCGTGCTGCTCGACAAACACTGGGGCTTCGCCACGCTGGGCCTGGCCACCACCGCGCTGGCGGCGGCCGCGTTCGCGCTGGCGCGCCGCAAGACGGCGGTGCCCACCGTCAAGGGCGCGCGCATGCCCTTCCGCACCGTGTTCCGCCACATGACGCCGTTCGGCCTGTGCCTGGCGCTGGGCTCGGTGGGCTTCGGCACCATCACGGCCTTCGTCACGCTGTACTACGCCAGCCATGGCTGGGACCATGCCGCGCTTGCGCTGACCAGCCTTGGCGTGAGCTTCATCGTCGCGCGGCTGTTGCTGGCCGACAGCATCGGCCGCTTTGGCGGCTACCGGGTGGCGCTGTGCTCGTTCGCGGTGGAAGCGCTCGGGCTGGCGCTGATCTGGATGGCGGACTCCCCGGCCATGGCGCTGGCCGGCGCGGCCGTTACCGGATTCGGCTTTGCGCTGGTGTTTCCTTCGCTGGGCATGGAAGCGGTCAAGCTGGTGCCGGCCAGCAACCGCGGTTCGGCGCTGGGTGCTTATGCGCTGTTTCTGGATTTGTCGCTGGGGGTGACAGGGCCGGTGGCCGGGGTGATTGCCAGCCATGCGGGTTATAGCTCGGTGTTTTTGTTTTCGGCCTTGTCGGCCGTGGCTGGGCTGGGGCTGAGTCAGGTGTTGGCGGGGCGGGCGCGGGGATAGTGTTTAAGATGGGATGATTGGTGCCTAGGTTTGGGTATTCTGGTGAGTGTCATTTCGTTTTTTCGCGTTGGATTTAAAGGCTTAAATTCAAAGACAAAGTCAAAGGCTAATTCAAAGCCAAAGGCTCATTCAAAGTAAAAGGCTAATTCAAAGTCAAAGGCTAATTCAAAGTCAAATTCAAAGGCTTTCGCTCCCCCGGAGCGACCTACTTTCTTTTCCCCGAAAAGAAAGTAGGCAAAGAAAGCGGGCTGCCTGGCCGGCAGGGGCAGAAACCTTGGGGTTTCTCGTGTTGCTGGTTTCGTCGTGGGGTTCTTGGTTCTGCTTGCATCCTGCCGTTACCGGGGCGGGCGGCCGCGATCTTGCGGGCGACAGTGGTTTCGGGGTCAGACCTATGATGGCGGGCGCACTGCTTGTTCGGCCATCTGCCGTTACCGGCTTAAGCGACCACGACATAGCACCCTCTTGGTTTCGTGGTGGGCGCGGTGGACCGGTGCGCGGGTGTACCGGGTGTACCGGGTGTACCGGGTGTACCGGGTGTACCGGGTGGCGACATGTTATGCCCCAAACACAAAATTTCTGACAGGTCCGAGCTATGAGGCACCGAGCTCAAACAGGGGTCACCGCGCCCACCACGAATCGAGCGCCGTTCCTATGACGCGCCCATCCACCCCGGTCGCGGCAGCAGCCTGAACTACCTGGGCCAACGCCATCATGCAGCGCCACCACGAATCGAACGCCACCCGCGATGCCGCAGGCGAGCAAACCGGTAGCGCCAGCAGCCCAGCCAAAGCCATGAGACCCACCACGAAACCACCACCACCCATAAAATCTGAGCGCCCAGCCTTCTGCAAGAATCGCTTTCTTTTGGTTACTTTTCTTTTCGAGAAAAGAAAAGTGACACTTACATGTGTGCGAACGGGCTACCAAGCCCGCGCCGCTAGGCCCAGAGACGCAAAGCACACCCTCATACGCATAAACGCCAAATGAGACTCAAGCCGCCAAGCCCAAAAAAGCCAAAAAAAAGCAAAAACTACCGCATACCATCAATATCCCGAGCCTCGACAACCCCCCGAGGAAACCCCCTCCGCACCACAATCAGCATGGCACGCCCCACCTGCTCGGTAGTAGTGAGATAAGCCGGAAACAAGCGCCGCAGCAAAGGCAGCACCGGCGCCGCAATCATGTAGGGAATCCGGTAGGCCGCCGTCTTGGAACGGATGCCGTGCAACGGCTGGATACCGCCCGGGCGGAACATATACGCTGCCTTGAACGGCAATTTCAGCAACGCGTTCTCGGTACGCCCTTTCACCCGCGCCCACATCGAGCGCCCTTTCTCCGTGCTGTCGGTCCCCGCGCCGGAAACATAGACAAAGGTCATCTGCGGGTTGAGCCGGGCCAGCACCTGCGCGGCGGCCAGCGTGATGTCGTAGCTCACGCGCGTGTACTCGGCTTCGGACATGCCGCCCGAGGACACGCCCAGGCAGAAGAAGCACGCGTCGAAACCTGTCAGCGCCGGCTCGATCCCGTCGTAGTGCAGCAGGTCCGCATGCACCAGTTCGGTCAGCCTGGGATGCTGCTGGCCGGTCGGCGTGCGGCCTACCGTCTGCACGCGCGCCACGTCTTCGGCCAGCAGGCATTCGCGCAGCACGCCCAGTCCGACCATGCCGGTCGCGCCGAATATCAGTACGTTCATTCGTGTGTTCCCGTTCGATGAAAGCGGCCGCGCCATTGTGACGGGATGGTGGAGATTACCGCATGAACGGGAACGGCGCCGGCACGCCGGCACCCCGAAATAGACAGCCCCCGCCCGGGGTCACCCCGGACGCGGGCTGCCCCGTTGTCACACCTTGATGTCGATGTTCTGGCCCAGATGCGGGGGGTTGCTGGCGGGCACGCCGACCGGCGCCGCCGATGCCATCAGCGTGGCCACGCTGTTGGCCTGCAGGTCAAGCGATTTGCGCAGCATCAGCAAGCTGACCGGGTCGGTCCCGGGGTTGCTCGCCGCGCTGACGATGGAGGTATCCATGGATGAATTGTCCTGTTCCAGGTTGCGGTTGGGTGGGCGGGTGGCGAGGATGCCGGCAGTCCGGCCGGAAAAGCCGCGGCACCACCCGGGGATATTCCTGCCCGTTAATTGTCGGCTGGCAGCCACAAAGCTTTAGCGCGGCGGGCGGAACGTTTATGATAGGCAGCCCCGGCCAGATCGCCTGCAGCGTCTGCAAAGCAGGCCGGGAAAGACCGGACAGCCCGGGCAGCGGCTGAATCCGGCAAGAAAACAGTCACCAACAACAACATCATGGGTCGGGCGAAAAAAATCGCGGGTTACGTCGCAATTTCGTGTTTGACTGCCGGCATCCCCCTCTCCGGCCTTGCGCTGGATTCGGCGGAATTGTATGAACGGGAGTCGCCAAGCATCTGGGTGGTCACGGTGTTCGACGCGCAGGGCGGCACGATCGGCCTGGGCAGTTCGGTGGTCACCGGCCCGGAAGAACTGGTCACCAACTGCCATGTCCTCAAGAATGGCAAGTCCATCGGCATCCGGCGCGAGAACACCATGCACGTCGCGCGCCTGGTGCATGCCGATGTGGAGCGCGACCTGTGCGTGCTGCAGGCGAAGGGGCTGGGCGCGCCGCCCGTGAAGATCGCCCCGCTCGCGTCGCTCAAGGTGGGCCAGAAAGTCTATGCCATCGGTGCGCCGCGCGGCTTTGAGCTGACGCTCAGCGACGGCCTGCTCTCCTCCCTGAACAAGGACGCCAACGGCCGCGTGGTGCGTATCCAGACCACCGCGCCGATCTCGCCCGGGTCCAGCGGCGGCGGCCTGTTCAATGCCGACGGCCAGCTGATCGGCATCACCTACCTGATGCGCACCGACGCGCAGAACCTCAACTTCGCCGTGCCCGCGCAATGGATCGGCGAGGTGCCGGCCAGGTCGGCATTGGCGCTGCAGCGCTTTCGCAGCGAGACAGCGCCCCCGGCGCCCGCCGCGCAAGCACGGCCTCCGGCGCCGCAGCCGGCGGCCGGCGCGCAAGACCGGCAGCTCACCGGCGCCGAGCTGGCCGCGCACTTCGCGCATCTCGGCCGCATCAACGCCACCGCGCCTTCGGGTGTCACGCTGTGGATGGATATCCGCGAAGGCGGCAGCCTCGATGTCACCAACTCGGTCAGCCGCGGCACTTCGCCCGGCCGCTACCGCATCGAGCAGGAGGCCGGTCAGGTCTGCATCGAAATGGGCGACCCCAGGTTCAGCAGCATGCAAACCTGCTACCGGCTGACCGAAGGCAACGGGCGCTACGTGATGCGGTCCGTCTCCAGCCCCTACTACTTTTCCTATGTGAAGTAACGACGAGCATGAACCACACATACCGTATTGGCACCGCTGCCGCCGCTGCCGTCCTGTTGCTGCTGGGCGGGTGCGCGCCGGCGACCGTCGCCGTCTCTACCCGCGCCACCGACTATAACGGCAAGCCCGCCCGCATGTATGTGGTGGGCACGACGGGCATGGGCTGGAACAACGATTTCTCGCTGGCGTTCGCCGCCAAGTTCCGCGAGCTGGCCAAGCAGTGTGGCGTGGAAGCGGCCTATGACGAGCTATCGGGCCTGGAGCTGGACTCGTCCGCCCTCACGAACAAGATGCGCGGCTTCCGGGCGGATTCCATCCTGACCATCGCCAATGGCGGGGGTGTGATCGGCGCCTACGGCAACCGCATGTCGATCAACTACGGCACCACGCTGACCGATGCCATGCAGAACCGCGCGGTGTGGAAGGGCAAGTACTCGTTCAGCCGCGGCGCCCAGGCGATCCCCATCGAGGAACGCGCGGCGGTGCTTGCCATCGACATCACCAACAGCCTGAAGAAGGACGGCTTCCTGAGCGGTTGCGGCCAGGTCGCGCTGGGCCAGAACGGCCGGCTGGACCCGTCGGCGGTGCCGGTCATCGCGCACGGCACGCCGGTCAGCGCCGCCAGTCCCGCGGCGGCACCTGCCCCGGCCGCCAGCCAGGGCGCCGGCCCGCTCGCCGCCGTACCGGGCGTGCCCAGCGGGGGCGCGACGCTGCGAGACCTGCAGGWCCTGCTGCCGAAGTGAGCCTCAGCCGGCCAGCCCGGCCTCGGCCAGGTCGGCGCACAGGATGGAGCCGGTTTCCGATTCGGTGACGAACACCTTATGGGTGCCGGGCTGGAAGGCCAGGTTGGTGGTGGTGGCGCCCGCCGTGCTGGCGAGGATGGCCTCGGGCTCGCCGCGCTTGCCGAGCACCCACACGCAGCCCAGGCTGGCATGCGCCACGAACAGCCGGTCGCGGCCGTCGATGGCCATGCCGTCCGGCCCGCTGGTGCCGTAGAAGGTGAAGAACTGCCCCACCTTGGACACGCTGCCGTCCGCTTGCAGCGGCGCGCGCCACACGCAGTTGCCACGCGTGGCCGCCACGAACAGCACCTTCTCGTCGCACGACAGCGCCAGCCCGTTGGGGCTGGGCACATTGCCCAGCAGCAGGTCGAGCTGTCCGCCGGCGCGCAGGCGGTAGACGCGCCCGGTGGGGTCGTGCAGGCCAGTCTGGCCCTGGTCGGTGAAATACAGGTCGCCGTTGCGGGCGATCACCAGGTCGTTTACGCCCTTGAACTGCTCGGCGTTGCGCCGTCCCAGCAGCGTCGTCACCTCGCCCGTCTCGACCTGCACGCGCAGCAGGCCGTTGCGGTAGTCCGCCACCACCAGCTCGCGCGCATTCAGGAACTTCATGCCGTTGGGCTCGCCCTTGTATTCGGCCACCAATGACCACGCGCCCGCCGGGGAAATACGGAAGATCCGGCCAAACGGGATATCGGTCACGTAAAGGTTGCCGGCTGCATCGAACACCGGCCCCTCCAGGAAACTGTCGATGCAGGCCCCGCCCTTGTTGGCATCGGCCCACTCGGAGCGCACGCCGGCCTTGCGGAAATGGGCGGGCATGGACGAGAAGACCTGCAGCGGGATCTCCCTGGGCACGGTTCTGAAATACATGGTCGTTCCTTATCGGGTTCTTGTCGGGTTCCTGTCGCGACCTGGCCGCCATCTGGCCGCCATCTGGCCGCCATCTGGCCGCAATCTGGTCGCCATCTGGCCGCGTTCCGCCTACTCCGCCTTCACGTCGGCGGCCTTCGCCACCCGGGTCCACAGGGCCGTGTCGTCCTTGATGCGGCGCGCGAAATCGGCCGGTGAGATACCGCCCGGCTGCGCGCCCAGGCTGGCCAGGCGCTCCTTCACCTCGGCGCTGTTGACGCTCTTGCTCACCTCCGCCTGCAGCTTTGCCACCAGCGCGGGCGGCGTGCCCTTGGGCGCCGCCAGGCCGAACCAGTTGATCACCTTGTAGTCCTTCAGGCCGGCTTCGGCAAAGGTTGGCACGTCCGGCAGCGCGGGCACGCGCGTCGCCCCGGTCACGGCCAGCGCGCGCGCCTTGCCGCCCTTGATCTGCGGCACGGCGGTCGGCGTGGCGGTGATCAGGATATCCAGGTTATTGGCGATCAGGTCCATCAGCGCATTGCCCGCGCCCTTGTACGGGATATGGGTGATCGACACCTTGGCCTCCTTCTTGAAGACCTCGGCCGAGAGATGCGTGGAACTGCCGTTACCGCCGGAGCCGAAGTTCAGCTTGCCGGGATTCTGCCGGGCGAAGTCGATCAGCTCCTGCAATGTCTTGAAACGGGAGTTGGCCGGCACGATCAGGATCACCGGCGTCTGCGCGATGGTGGTCACGGGCACCAGGTCGTTGTTGTAGTCCCATGGCAGCGTCTTGAACAGCGACGGCAGCATGGTGTACGTGGTGTCGTTGGCCAGCAGCGTGTACCCGTCGGGGGCCGCGCGCGCCACTTGCAGCGTGCCGATGGTGCCGCTGGCGCCGGGCTTGTTCTCGACAAAGAAGGACTTGCCGGTGCTCTCGGTGAGCTTCTGCGCCACCTGGCGCGCGACGAAATCGGTGGTGCCGCCGGCCGAGTACGGCACCACGATGCGCACCGGCTTGTCGGGCCAGGTGTCGGCACGGGAGGCAATGCTGACGGTGCCCGTGAGGGCGGCCAGCGCGATGCCGGCGAGAAGGCGGGCGGGTGAGCGGGTGTGCATCAAGGTCTCCGGGGATGATCCGCGCCGCGCATTGCGTTGCGCGGCGTCTTGGCTGTCCTGTTTTCATCACAATATTCTATTAGACAGAACATCGTTCCGAAATAGTGTACGCACGCCCGGAACTGGCTGTCAATCCTGCGCGGCAAGGCACGGATGGGCGCACCCCGTCGGGCGTCCGGCATTTGCCATTGGCGCCAATGTGGGTGTTCGGTGTGGCGGCGCTGCCTGCGTTACCATGGCACGGCTCGTTCCGCCGTGCGCCCGCGGCCCGCGCCCTTCGCCGCGCGCGCCATGCGCAGCCTCCCCCGCGCCGCCGCCGCCTTCGCCACCGCCCTTCGCCATTGCTATTGCTGCCATCGCCATGACTTCTGCCCTTCTGCTTGAAAACATCCACGACACCGCCGTAGAACGCTTCAAGGAGGCGCTCGTCACCGTGGAGCGCCGCAGCGGCGCGCTCGCCGGCGAGGAACTGCACCAAGCGCCGCAAGCGCACCAGATCCTCGGCATCCGCTCCGCAACGCACCTCGGCGCGCCGGAGATCGAGGCGGCCAGGCACCTGCTGGCCATCGGCTGCTTCTGCATCGGCACCTCGCAGGTCGACCTGGATGCCGCCGCGCGCGCGGGCATGCCGGTCTTCAACGCGCCGTTCTCCAATACGCGTTCGGTGGCCGAACTGGTGATCGCCGAGGCCATCCTGCTGCTGCGCCGCGTGCCGGAGAAGAACACGCTGGCGCATGCCGGCAAATGGGCCAAGGGCGCCACGGGCTCGTTCGAGGCGCGCGGCAAGACCATCGCCATCATCGGCTACGGCAATATCGGTTCGCAGGTCGGGGTGCTGGCCGAAGCCATGGGCATGCGCGTGGTGTACTACGACGTGCAGGCCAGGCTGTCGCTCGGCTCGGCGCGCGCGGCGCGCTCGCTGGCGGATGCGGTGTCACATGCGGATATCGTGACGCTGCACGTGCCGGCCACGGCCCAGACCAGGAAGATGATCGACGCCGTGGTGCTGCGCCAGTTCAAGCGCGGCGCGATCCTGATCAACGCCTCGCGCGGCACGGTGGTGGATATTGAGGCGCTGCGCGCGGCCTGCGACGACAACCATATCGCCGGCCTGGCCATCGACGTCTTCCCGCAAGAACCCAAGACCAACGCGGACCGCTTCGACAGCCCGCTGCAGGGCGTGCCCAATGCCATCCTGACGCCGCATATCGGCGGCAGCACGGAGGAAGCCCAGGAGAATATCGGCACCGAGGTCGCCACCAAGCTGATCGCCTTCCTGCGCACCGGCGACACCATCGGCGCGGTCAACTTCCCCGAGGTGAGCCCGGGTCCGCTGACCTCGCCGGCGCGGCTGCTCAACGTGCACGGCAACGCGCCCGGCGCGCTCGCAACGCTCAACACGCTGCTGGCGCGCGACGGCGTCAACATCGTGGCGCAGCACCTGCAGACGAGCGGGGAAATGGGCTATGTGGTGACCGACCTGGACAAGGCGCCGTCGGACGAACTGGTCGCCGCACTCGGCAAGGAAAGCGCCTTTATCCGCTGCCGCGTGCTGCTCAACGAGCAAGCCTGAGCGGCGCGGGCAGACGGGGCACCGGACTGCCGGCGCCCCGTCTGCCCTCAGCCCACGCGGAAATGCTCGACCGACTGGCCGGCATTGACCGCGCGCAGCAGCCACGAGGGCATCGCGCCCTCGCCGTCCCAGACCTGCCCTTCGGCGTTGCGGTAGCGGCGCGGGCCGGAGGGAGCCGCCGGGGCCGCAGCAGGGGTGACGACGGGCGCGGTCTCGGCCTTTGGCTCGGCTTTTGGCTCGGCTTTTGGCTCGGCTTTTGGCTCGGCTTTTGGCTCGGCTTTTGGCTCGGCTTTCGGTTCGGCTTCTGGCTCCGCCACAGTTTTCGGCAAACCCGCAGCTGACGCCGCGGCTTCCGGCGCTACTGCCAGTGCCGATCCGGGCGAGGCGACATCGGCCGCATTGCGCTGGCCACGCCTCCTCTTGCGCCGCGGCCGCGGCGCCACCATCGGCGGCGCCGTGACAGGTGCCGCTGGCAACAGCCCCTGAACCGGGCCGGCCGGCTCCGCGATGACGTCGGCTTCCGCCTCGGGTTCGGCGACCGCTTCAACTTCCGCTTCAACTTCCGCCTCAACCTCCGCTTCAACGTCCGCCTCCACTAGCGGCTCAACTTCCGCCGCCACTTCCGTGTCCAGGGCGGCAGCAATCTTCGCGGCAGGCTCCGCGAGCGGCGCGGCAAGCAGTTCCGCCACCGGCAGGATTTGCTGCCCGCCGCCGGGTTCGGCCACAGGTTCAGCCTTCGGCGCCGCGGCTGCCTGCGCCGCCTCGATGTCATCGGCGGTGATGCCCAGCCGCTCCATCTGGACCCGTATCCAGACAATGGCGGCTACTCGTTTGACGTCGGCGGAAAGAACAGCGGGAATAGCGGAAGACACGATAGAAACCAGTAAAGGATGCGGGACAGGGGGTTCTCCATGCGGCGCTCACCGCACACCCATATCCCCGAAGCTCGCACATGATAGCCGAGCGCGGAAACCGCCTCTTGCGAGAGCCAAAAACGCGGCAGATCGCCCAGTAATACGGCCTCCGGCAGCAAGCACATAACAGGCCAGCCAGCACCGGGAATCCGCCCGGATCCACACAACTCAAATGAGAACGATTATCATATGCGACCAACAGGGCCATCAGGCGTCGCCTGCGGCCGGCCTCTTGCGCGGCGGGCCGCCTGCCGCGCAATACGGCCCTCTTCCATAGGACATATAGCCAATGCATCGACTCATTTCCACTGCCCCGCTACGGATTGTTGTGCCCGGCCGGGCTGCCCGGGAGGCGCGGACATGGGCTTGAGCCGGAACGGCCGCTACCGCCTGGATGTTGCCTCGCGCGTGGTGGCCGCGATCGGTGGCGGCTATGTGCTGGCAGCCCTGGCCACCGGCCTGCTGGCGGTGGTGCTGCCGATGCCGCCGTCCGAGGCGGTGACGACCGCCACGCTGCTGTCGTTCTCGCTGTACGCGTGCGCGGTGCTATGGGTGTTCGCCGCCGGCAGCGCGTTGCGCGCGTGGGCCGGACTGGCGATTCCCGCCGCGGTCATGGCGGCCGTGCTGGCCGCGGCGCGGAGCGCGGCATGAAGGCCGGCCTGCGGCAGTCGATGGCCTGGCTGCGCGCGGCCAGCCTGAGTGGCGCGCTGAGCGGCGCGCTGGGTGGCTGCGGGCTCCTGGCACTGCGCGCGCTGCCCTGAGCCGCCGCCGCTAGCGCGCGCACTTCTTGTACGGCGCATACTGCGCGCCGTTCCAGCGCCAGACCGGAAAGCAATTGCCCGGCCCGCCGATCTCGATGTCCGGATAGCCGAGGTGCTTCGTCTTGAGCACCGTGGCCTGCCCCGGAAAGCCGAACTGCGGCTGCCAGCGCCCGCTGCCATCCTTCACGTACAACTGCATCGAGACGCCGGCCATGCCGCCCACGCAAGTGCCGTAGAAATTGGTGAAAACCTCGGGCTGGCCATCGCCGTTCAGGTCGACGACGGCGGCATCGTAGTCCACCGACTCATTGCATGACTTGTCGAAGACCTTGCCCTTGAGCGCCTTGAGCTGGCCTTGCGTGGCCTCGGCGACGAGTTTCGCATCGGCACCCGGCGCGGCGCCGGCAGGCATGGCCAGGGCCACGGCAAAGCCGCCGGCGACGGCCGGCGCAAACGCTGCGGCCAGGACAGATGGACGGCGGGGCATGGCGGTCTCCCTGAAGGCAAGGCAGCCCGGCACGGCATCGTGGCGCAAGCCGAAGGCTGCCCTTCGATGATATGAAGAACGGTTCGCCGCCGCCAGCTATCATGTCGGCCATTCCATTCGATTGCCGACCGCTGCAAGCCATGTCCGACAAGACCCCCGCAAACCAGCCCTATGCGCTGGAGAACCCCTTCCTCGAATCCCTCAACGTCACCATCGTGGAGTGGCAGCCGGACCTGGTACGCATGGCGCTGGTGCCCCAGCCCGCGCATCTCAACAACACCGGCGTGGTCCAGGGCGGCATCCTGGCCACGTTGCTGGACGCCGCCGGCGGCTATGCCGGCCTGTTCCCGGAAGGTGGCGTGCGGCGCGCCGCCACCACCATCTCGCTCAACGTCAACTATGTCTCGTCGGGGCAACTCGAACCGCTGGTGGTGACAGGCCGGCGCGTGGGCGGCGGACGGCGCGTGTTCTTCTCCAATGCAGAAGTCACCGACAGCCAGGGCCGGGTGATCGCCACCGCGCAGGCGGCATTCCGGCGCAAGGATCCGGTGCCCTCGGCCTGATCTTCCCGGCCATGGCGTTGCGCGACTGGCATGGGCGCCGATGCATGCCGCCCCCGGCACTTCACCTGCTGGGGCGGAAGTCGGAAATCAAGATCACGGCCAGCCTATGAGGCGCCGGATCTCAGGCCCCGTCCAGGAAGCGGCTGCGCAGGCCCAGGCGCGTGCCCAGCGTGGGGCCCAGCCAGCGCGAACGGTCCATGTAGGCCAGCTGCGCATTCTGGCTCTGGTCCATGTAGGGCTCTTGCGTGGGGGCCAGGTCGGTGCGCACGGGCTGGCTGGCGCCCTGCGTGTAAGGGTCGAACTTGTCCGGCGCGCGGGCACCGGCGTAGGGGTCGGTCAGGCCGGCGCCGCTATTGGACATGCCGCCCTGCGAATACGGACTGCGGGGCTCCTGCACGCCCACGCCCTGGGCCAGCGCGCAAACCGAAGCCATGGCGGCGCCTGCCATCAGCAGGGCCTTGGCGAATGAATGCTTCATAGGTACCTCCTCGGAGAGGAAAAGAGAGGAAAAGGGTCGCTCGCATGCGGAGCGCCTGGTCTCTTCCCAAGCCAGACATGTGCCAGTCAGACGCCGTCCGACAAGCATGCGGGCCGCTCGGGGGGGAGTGCTCGCGCGGGGCGGGCGGCATGCGTTGGCAGCGCTTGCCTGGCGGCCTCCCGGCGGCCTGCGCCGGGCGCGATGCGGACGAACACGCATGGGTTCACGTGGCCGGAAACAAAGGCGCACGATGGTAATCGTTACCTGCGCGCGCCGACTGCTCCGCCCGTGTCACAGGTGCATGTCACAGGTGCATGTCACGCGCGCAGATCATTGCGCGTGTGATGTGCATCAGCGCGCCTTATGCCATGCCGTGGCACGCGYCCGCGCACAGCTTGCAGGCAATCGCGCAGACCTGGCAGTGCCGCACGGCATGTCGTCCGCACTCGCTGGCGCAGGCCTCGCAGGCCTTGCTGCACAAGCGGCATATCTCCGCTGCATAGGGGCTGCCGCGCGCCATCGCGGCGGCGGCAAGCTGGCACAAGGCGGCGCACTCCATGTCCAGCCGGATGCATTCCGTCATGTCCGCGGCCTGCCCTTCCTGCAGGCACGACGCCGCGCAGTGGTTGCACGCCGCGGCGCAGGCATTGCACGCGTCGATGCAGGCTTGATAGTCATCCATCGTCATGGTGGCTCCTGGTCGGCTGGGAACGGGCGAGCTTCACGCGCAAATCGTGCCAGCTTGCCCTGCGCATGGCCGGGGCTGACAGCGCGCCCGGCGATGCGCGCCTTGCATGCAGCACGGGCAGAGTACAGGGGCGGCATGCCCGGGCCTGGCGCTATTCCCGCGTCGCTTGCGCCGGGTCCGCGGACAGCGGCGGCGCGATGTCTTCCAGCGGGCGCATCTCTGCGTTGACCGCGTAGCGCAAGGCAAACAGGCCCGCGGCGATCACCAGCAGCGCCCCGATGCCGTAGCCGGTAGCCACCGCCACGCGGCTGCCGCTTTCTATCAACGCGCCGAACAGCAGCGGGCCGATAAATCCGCCGCTCCCTGTTCCTACAGCGTAGAACACCGAGATCGCCAGCGCGCGCGTTTCCAGCGGAAACACCTCGCTGACCGTGAGATACGCCGAACTGGCCGCGGCCGACGCCAGGAAGAAAACCACCGACCAGCACAGGGCCTGGCTGCGCGCGTCGAGCCAGCCTTGCACGAAGGCCCAGCCGGTCAGCGCCAGGCCCACGCCGGACAGCACATAGGTCAGCCCGATCATGCGGCGCCGGCCGACTCTGTCGAACAGCGGGCCCAGCAGCAGCGGCCCGAGCACATTGCCCAGCGCGAACGGAAACATATACAGCCCCACGCGGTTGTCCGGCACGCCGTGAAAACGCGTCAGCACCAGCGCATAGGTGAAGAAGATCGCGTTGTAGAAAAATGCCTGCGACACCATCAGCGCCAGCGCCACCGCGCTGCGCATGCGCTAGCGCCGGAACAGCACGCCGGCGACCTCGCGCAGCGCGGGCGTGGCGCGGCGCACGAAGGTGATCGTGCCCGCCGCGGGCGGCAATGCGCCGTATTGCGCGATCACCTGCGACTCGATGTCCGCCACGATGCGGCCCGCCTCCGCCTCGCGCCCGTGCGACAGCAGCCAGCGCGGGCTCTCGGGCACATCGCGCCGTACCAGCAGGATGGCCAGCGCCAGCACGGCGCCGAGTGCGAACGCGGCGCGCCAGCCCAGCGCCGGGCCCAGTACGCGCGGATCCAGCAGGAGCAGGCTCAGCCCGGCGCCCAGTGCCGCGCCGAGCCAAAAGCTGCCGTTGATGGCCAGGTTGACGCGGCCGCGCACGCGGGCCGGGATCAGCTCATCGATGGCCGAATTGATCGCCGCGTATTCGCCGCCGATGCCGAGCCCGGTCAGGAAGCGGCACACCGCGAAGAACACGAAGCCCGTGGAGAATGCCGTGGCGAGCGTGGCGGCCATGTACACGGCCAGCGTCGCCAGGAACAAGGTCTTGCGTCCGAGGCGGTCCGCCAGCCGTCCGAACACCAGCGCGCCCGCCACCGCGCCCGCGACGTACAGGGAGCCGAGCCAGCCCACCTGCGCCGCATCCAGGCCGAGGCCGTCGGGACGCTCCAGCACGCCGCCGAGCGAGCCGACCAGCGTCACCTCCAGTCCGTCGAGCACCCATGCCACGCCCAGCGCGATGACCACGCGCCAGTGCCAGCGCGACCACGGCAAGCGGTCAAGGCGGGCCGGGATATCGCTGCGCGCGACCGGCGCGGCAGCCATGTCCGGCCCCTTTGGGCGCCCTGGCATATCTGACACTGGTGGCACGGGTTGCACGACGGGCATGGGCAGGTTCCGGCTGGCGGTGGCAGGCAGCGGGCTTCTGGCCCGGGCCTTGCGTGGAGCAGTGTCTTCTACGACAAACTCATCATAGGCAGATTCCATGCGGCGTCCCTGTCAAACCATCCTCGTGGTCGACGATGAACCCGGCGTGGCAGATGCGCTGGCGTGCGCGCTTGAGGACGCCGGCTATATCGTGGAGCGCGCCGCCGACGGATTCAGCGCTTATTTCATGGCGCAACGCGTGCATCCCAGCGTGGTAGTGACCGACTGGATCATGCCGCATGGCGACGGCGCGGTGCTGTGCGGCATGCTGCTGCACGACCACGCGCTCTGTGCCACGCCGCTGGTAATCTCGACCAGCATGCGCCCTGTGCCCACCATCGCCAACCCTAGCGTGCGCTACTGCCCCAAGCCTTGCCACCCCGACGAAGTAGTCCGGCTCGTACGCGAGCTCGCCGGCGAATCCGGCGAGTCCGGCGCATGCGGTCCGGCGCGGCCTTGAAACTCTTGCCATGCGCACCATGCCGTGCGCCGCCCGGGTGGCCTCGTTCCGGGTGCCGGGATCACATGGCAAATGAGCTGGGCAAATGGCAAGGCGAGGAACCTGCGCCGGCAAGCCAGGAGAGCGGTCCACGCACAGCGCAATGCATAGCCCATGCAGCACCTGGATCGGGCCGACACCGGCTCCGCTGCCATCGCTGTCGCATTTATTTTTTGATGCGTGTCAAGTGAGTGACGAAGCACAAACCCCCCGGTATTGGGGCAGCCGATCGACGCTCATGGTGAGACACTATGCGCGGGCGGGAAACCAAAGCGCTCGCCCATCTCACTTCGTCAATGCCCTCCGGACCAGACCGGCGGGCATTTTTTTACCTGTCGCGCGCGGGATGACCACCGCACGGGGCCATGCGACTTTTTTACATGAGCAGGAAAGTTCGGGATACCCCGCGGCCGGCATTCGTGCACCGGCGACCCCTCAGGCTGCCGCGCGCCGACCGCGCAGAGACCGGCCACCCGCGGACACCCGGCATCGCCTGCGCCCGGGCGAATTGTCCTGGCGCGAGTGGCACGATTCCTGCCAGTTCAGCATCGCATGACGGGAAGCCATTTGTCACATGGCTGGGGCTTGCGGGGACGCGGGCCGAGTGCCGCGTCCCCATTTTTTCCGCCCGGCATGCGCGCCCGGCCGCGCAGGGAATCCGCCATGCGCCGAACGCCGCAGCCGCGTCAATAGTTCTTCGCGCCTACACCAACAAGGGGGCAGCGCACCGGTGCCGCGCCGGCGCAAAATGCGGCCAGGCCGCACGTGGCGGCGCCATGCCCTGCCGGTGACGGCAGCCCCAGGACCCAACACCTTTGCCCACATGTTCCATGACCCGAAACCAATGACCGATGCGGCCAGCCGCCCGGATGGCGCGGCGCAGGTGGGTGCATTGCCCGCCCAGCCCCCGTCATCGTGCGAGCCCACGCTGCAGCAGATAGCCGAGCGCCGTACGCGCGCGCTTGCCGATGCGCTGGAAGAGGCCATCCGCTCGTCACCGGCAAGCTCGAGCCGCGCTACCGTGCGCGCGCGCACGCAGGCGGCGGCCAAGGCGTCCGGATAGGTCCCGCGGCCCGACAACCCGGCCGGCCGGGCGGATGCTTTCCCGCCTGGCGGAGACACCGGCTAATCCGCCAGCGGGAATCCGAACACATCCTGCGCGAGGTCGCGTTCGAAGACGGCCGTCCACGCACCCTGGACACCGTCGCGGTATTCCCTGGCTTCACCCCCGGTCACGCGGGCCACGGTGATGCTGCGGGACGCGTGCCCAGGAGCGCCGTCCCGCCCATCCTGCGCGCTGACCTCGAAGTCCTCAAGGGCAAAACCGTGCAGCGCGCAGGCGGACGCGAAGTCGTCGCGCTCCTGCGCCGGCAGTTCGTGGAACCGCAATTGCGCCATGGCCGTCTCCCGGGGCCGCCGCGGATGCCGGCGGTATCTCGTCTCTGATGAGAACCGCAGTATCGCAGCAAGGGGATTCGGCGGGCAACAAGGCTGCCCGGGAGAGAGACCAGGCCCCGCGGCCAGCGGATGCGCTCCCTGCGCGATGCCGTCGCCTCGCGTTTTCCGCGCCAGCGAGCCACCGCCGCCAACGCCTTCCGAAGGCTTCCGATTACCTCCCCGGTAATTGGCCCGCCGCGCGCCAGCGCCGACACTGAGCTTGCCTGGAACCGCCAGGCAAGCTCAACCGGAGCCGACCGCCATGCCCGCAGCCAGCCTTGCCCGCCTCGAACCCGCTTATCCTGCTTCTCCCGCTTCTCCCGCTTCTCCCGCCGCCACGTCTACCACGTCTACCACCGCCCCACTCCTCCCGATGGACTACGTGCAAACCCGCGACGGCGTTTCGCTGTTCGTGCGCGACTGGCACGACGGCAGCGCCGCCGGGGTGGTGCTGTTCGTTGCCAGCTGGGCCCTGTACTCGGATTCCTGGGGTGCCCAGATGGTGGCGCTGCGCGCCGCCGGCCTGCGCTGCATTGCCTACGACCGGCGCGGCCACGGGCGCTCGGGCGATCCGGGCCGCGGCTATGACTTCGATACGCTGGCCGACGACCTCGCCGATGTGATCGAGGCCCTGGACCTGCGGCGCGTCACGCTGGTGGGGCATTCGATGGCTGCCGGCGAGATCGTGCGCTATCTCTCGCGCCATGGCGCCAGCCGCGTCGCCGGCATGGTGCTGGTGGGCTGCACCACGCCGTGCCTGGCGCAGAGCGCGGACAACCCCGACGGCATCGCCCCCGCCCTGCTCGAGCAGGTCGCAGGCGAACTGGCCGGCGATTTCCCGCTGTGGGTGGAGAATAACCTCGCGCCCTTCGGCGGCGGGCTGTGCTCTGCGCCACGGCTGGAATGGGTGCGCGCGATGGCGTTGCAGACTTCGCTGCCGGCGCTGCTCGGCTGCAACCATGCCAACGCGTATGCGGATTTCCGCGCCGAGCTGCCGGCGATCCGCGTGCCGGCGCTGCTGGTGCACGGCGACAACGACGTGTCCTGCCCCCTGCCGCTCACCGCGCAGCGCACGGCTGCGCTGCTGCCCGATGCGCGCCTCGCCGTGTACGCAGGCGCACCGCACGGCCTGCCCTACACGCACGGGGCGCGGCTGTCTGCCGACATCCTCGGCTTCGTGCGCGGACTTGACTGACGATCCGCCGACGCCTGCCTGTCGCCTGCCTGTCGCCTGCCTGTTCCCTGCCTGATGGATCCCGACCGGAACCCCGCCATGTCCTCGCCCAGCCCCGAGCCAGCCGTAGCGCTGCCCTCGCTCGCCTCGCCGCGCGCCGCGCCGGCTTCGCATCCGCCCGCCACCGCCCCTGCGACCAGTTCTGCCATCACGCGCACCCGCGAGCGCCTGGCGATGCTGGTCATGCTGAGCGGCACCTTCATGGTGGTGATGGACTTCTTTATCGTCAACGTGGCGCTGCCGGCCATCCGGCATGACCTGCACGCCAGCGCCGGTGCGCTGCAGCTGGTGGTGGCCGGCTACGGCGTGGCCAACGCGGCCGGCCTGATCACCGGCGGGCGCCTGGGCGACATGCTCGGGCGCCGTCGCATGTTCATGCTGGGCCTGGCGCTGTTCGGGCTGGCTTCCGCCGCGTGCGGACTGGCGCCGGACGCCCGCGCGCTGGTGGCGGCGCGCGTGGCGCAGGGCCTGGGCGGCGCCTTGCTGCAGCCGCAGGTGCTGGCCATGCTGTCGCTGGCCTACACCGGGCCGGCACGCGCGCGCGCCTTTGCCGCCTACGGGCTCACGCTCGGGCTTGCCGCGCTGCTCGGCCAGCTGCTCGGCGGCGCGCTGATCCGTGCCGACCCGGGCGGCCTGGGCTGGCGCGCCTGCTTCCTGATCAACGTGCCGGTGGCCGCGGCGGCGCTGCTGCTGGCGCCGCGCGTGCTGCGCGCCGCGCCGCGGGTCCCGGGCAGCAAGCCGGACCTGCGCGGCATGGCCTTGCTTGCCACGGCCCTGTGCGCGCTGGTGTGGCCGTTGGTGGAGGGCCGCCAGCAAGGCTGGCCGCCAGCAACGCTGCTGGCGCTGGCCTTGGCCCCGCCGCTGCTGGCGCTGTTCGCATGGCAGCAGCGCCGGCTGCAGGCCCGTGGCGGCCAGCCGCTGGTCAGCCCCGCGCTGTTCGCCACGCCGGGCTTCGCGCGCGGGCTGGCGGTGACGCTGGCCTTCTATGCCGGCAATGCATCGTTCTATTTCGTGCTCGCGCTGTACCTGCAGGACGGACTCGGCCTGAGCCCGCTGCAAGGCGGCGGGGCCTTCACCATGCTGGCACTGGGCTTCTTCGGCGCCTCGCTGGCGGCGCCGCGCATTGCCGCGCGGCTGGGTCGCTCGTCCATCGCCTACGGCGCGCTGCTGCTGGCCGCAGGCCACTGGCTGCAACTGGCCAATGCGCTCTTGCCGTGGCATGCGCATGCCACCGCGCCGGTGGCGGCGATGCTCGGGCTTCTGGCGGTGCAAGGCGCCGGTATCGGCATGGTAATGGCGCCGCTGGCATCCGCAGTGCTGGCGGGCATGCCAGAGCGGCACGCAGGCGTCGCCTCCGGCGTCCTGGCTACCGTGCAACAGGTCGGCAACTCGGTCGGGGTGGCGCTGATCGGCAATGTCTTCTACGGCGTGCTGGAAGCCAGTGCCATGCCCCCGGACTGGCCTGGCTATACCCATGCCTACGCCTGGAGCCTGGCCTGCCTGCTCGGGCTGGCGCTGGCCGTCACCCACTTGTGCCGCGCCCGCCGGCAGGTGCCGGCGCCGTAGGCCCCGCCGCCTGCGTGGCGGGCCACCGTGGCATGGGTGGCGCCGCGCGGCGTCAGGGCCGGAATGCGACGCCGTGCCGACGCCGCCGCCCGCCTACTCCGAAGCCAGCACCCCATACGGCCGCACCCGGATCTGGTTGATCACCTCGGTGACGCCGTACACATCGTCGGCCACCTCTTCGATTTCGTATTTGATGTGCCGCTGGGTGACCGTGCCCTCCAGCGTGACCATGCCCCCGCTTACCGAAACCGTGACTTCGCTCACGTCGAGCGTGTGGTCGCAGGCAAGCCGCTCGCATACTTCCTCGCGCAGGCTCTCGTCCGAGCGGCGGTAGCCCTTCGGACCCATGCGCCGGCCGCGTTCGTACCCGCTCCGCTCATACCCGGCCCCCTGGTATTCATCCGGGCCGGCCATCCCCGCGCCCGGCCCCGCCGTGGCGACGCCGGGCGTCGCGCGTGCCCGCTGCGCGGCGCGGTAGCCGTCCGCATAACCGCTGGCGTAACCGCTGACGTAGCCCCGCCCGCCGGGGGCGCCATCCGGTGCGGCCGTGCCCTGGGTGCTGGCATAGCCATCGCCGTCCGGGCGGCGCGACGCGGGCGATACGAGCGCCTCATCGCGGCCGCGGTCCCAACGGCCCTGCCCCCAGGGCTGGCGCTCGCCACCGCCCATGCCGGCAATGGCGCTCGCCGGCCGGCGGAACCGGGCCTGCGGATAGCGCGATTCGTAGCGCGCGATTTCGTCTTCGCCGAGACGCCAGCTATCGTCGTTGCGATCGCCGGAATACCACGCGTGCCGCTGCGCGCGCCTTGTCGCACGCGCTCCGTCGTCGTTGCCGGGCGCATCCGCGCCGCCCGGCGCATACCGTTGCCGGCCGTATTCGTCTGTCCACGTACCCATGGCTATCCCCAATGTCGTTCCGGAGGGGACCAACGCCCCTCCACCATGGTTGATCGGGGCAAAATCCGTACCGGGTCCAGGCCGGCGGCCATGGCCCCGCCACGGCGGGCGCAGGCGGGCGGCCCATGCCGACAGCGAGCAGCAAGCGGCACGTGCGCCATGCGCTTCCCGCGTGTGCGCTTTACCCGGCGTTGTAATACGCACCCTCGCCTGCAGGCGGGGCCCGGCTGGATTTCGACCGGCCCGGCATCTAGAGTTAGCTAGCATCCTCCCCACCGCCGTGCCCACCGTGATGAGGTGACCTATGCAAAACGAAGCCGACACCCAGCGTGCGCCGGCAGACGCAGGGGCAGCGCTTTCGCCCCAGCACCTGCTGCAGCTCGGCATGGGATTCTGGGCCGCCAAGGCCATGCTGAGCGCCGTGGAACTTGGCGTGTTCACCCAACTGGCGCGGCAGCCGCTCGATGCCGGCGCGCTGGGCGCGGCGCTAGGCCTGCATCCGCGCGGCGCCGCGGATTTCCTCGATGCGCTGGTTGCGCTGCGCGTGCTCGACCGCGAGGACGGCGGGCAAGGCGGCGGACAGGAAGGCGGTGGACAAGGCGGCGCCGGCAGGTACCGCAACACGCCGGAAGCGGACCATTTTCTCGACAAGGCGAAATCCACCTATGTCGGCGGCCTGCTGGAGATGGCCAACGCACGCCTCTACCCCGCCTGGGGGGCGCTCACCGACTCGCTGCGCACCGGCAAGCCGCAGGGCGATGCCGCCGAGGGCACCGACCCGTTCGCCACGCTCTATCGCGACGAAGCGGGGCTGCGCGGGTTCCTGCGGGCGATGACCGGGGTCAGCCTGGCCGCCGCGCAAGCCATGGCGCAGCGCTTTCCATGGCAGGAATGCAAGACCGTCATCGATATCGGCGCCGCCCAGGGTGCGCTGCCGGTACAGCTTGCGCTGGCCCATCCACACCTGCGCGGCGGCGGCTTCGACCTGCCCGCGGTCGGGCCGGTGTTCGACGCCTACGTCGCCGAGCATGGCCTGCAGGACCGGCTGCGCTTCTACCCCGGCGATTTCTTCAACGATCCCTGCCCGCAGGCCGACGTGCTGGTGATGGGCCATATCCTCCATGACTGGGACCTGGAGCAGAAGCTGCATCTGCTGCGGCAGTGCCACGCGGCGCTGCCCTCGGGCGGTCGCCTGATCGTCTACGACGCCATGATCGACGACGCGCGCCGGCAGAACGCGTTCGGCCTGCTGATGAGCCTGAACATGCTGATCGAGACACCGGGCGGATTCGACTACACCGGCACGCAATGCTGCGACTGGGCCAGGCAGGCCGGCTTCGCGCAGGCGCGCGTGGAACCGCTCAGCGGTGCGGATTCGATGATGATCGCGACCAAGGCATAGCATCGCCACGGCATCGCGCGGCGGGACGTAGCCAACCGGAGACACAGCCATGGCTGAAATGAACAACGAGGACAAGGCAAAGATCGTCACCGTGCTGAACGGGATCCTCGAGGCCGAACTGGCCGGCGTGGTCCGCTACACGCACTACTCGCTGCTGGTGTTCGGCTTCGGCCGCATTCCCATCGTGTCGTGGCTGCGCGACCAGGCCAACGAATCGCTGCTGCATGCGCAGCAGGCCGGGGAATGGATCACCACGCTGGGCGCCTATCCGTCCCTGGCCATCGGCAAGCTGCTCGACAGCCACACCTTCGACACCGCCGCCATCCTGCGCGAATCGCTCGACGCCGAGATGGCCGCCCTCAAGCTCTACCGCGAACTCCTGGCGCTGGTCGAAGACCGCTCGGTGGCGCTCGAAGAATACGCGCGCCAGATGATCCAGCTCGAAGAACTCCATGCCGGCGAGGTGGACAAGATGCTGCGCAAGCCCGGCAGCACCGCGGCGTTCGCGCCGTCTGCGTGAGATCCCGGGCTAAGGCCCGGCCCCCCTTGGATTGCCGCCCGGACTTGCCTGCGTCCGCCACGCCATGCGTACGCTGCCCGGCCGCCAGCGCGGCTCGACCCGGGACACTAGCGTCGCGCGGACGGCCGCCGCAGCACCTCGCCCAGGTCTGCCCGCGCCAGGCGCTGCGCGGCCGCGCGGCTGTTGCCGGTCCAGTAGCTCTGGTCGGCGTGGGCAATGCGGTCCGCCGTGTTCTTCATATGCAGGAAGGCGGCCTTGCGCGCGGCCTCGGGATCGCGCGCCTCGATGGCGGCGCACATGGCTTCGTGCTCCGCGCGTACCTGCGCGGCCAGATCGGCGCGCTTCGCTTCGTTGCCGCGCGTGAGGCGGATGGCGTCCTGCAGCGCGCGCGTCAGCAGGCCCAGCAGTTCGGTGTAGTGCGGGTTGCCGGTGGCGCGCGACACGGCCATGTGGAAGGCCAGGTCCTCCTCCACGCCATCGCCGCCGGCCGCCGCCGCACGGTCGATGGCCTTGAGCGCGCGGCGGATCCGCGCCATCCCGGCCTCGCTGCGGCGCTCCGCCGCCAGCGCCGCCATCTCGGCTTCGATGCCGCGCCGCAGCTCGATGATGCGCACCACGCCCAGCGCGGGGTTATCGTCGTTGCGGCCGAGGCGGAAGGCCTCGCTGGCCTTGGGGTCGAGCACCACGGTGCCGCTGCCCTGGCGGGTTTCCACCAGTCCCTCCGACTTGAGCCGCGAAATGGCCTCGCGCACCACGGTGCGGCTCACGCCGTATTCCTCGGTCATGAACTTCTCGGTGGGCAGGCGCGCATTGACCGGATAGGTGCCCTTGCGGATCTGGCTTGCCAGCAGCTCGGTGATGCGGTCGGCCAGCGTCATCTCGCCGGGCGGCTTGCGCGGCGAGGCCGTGGCGTTCAGGGTGTCGGTGCGCATGCGGGCTCCGTCTCGGACTGGCTGGGTGCGGCTATCGGTATCGGCTTCGCTATCGGGCGGCATCCGTGGCTTCTCGTGCTTCTCGTGCTTCTCGTGCTTCTTGTTCTTCTTGCCGGCGCGGTTGCCCGCGCTGGCCATCGTTCCGTGCCGATGATAGCACCGGGAACAAAGTGGTTGACAAACTCATCATATAAATTTGTAATACAAATTACTGACCAGCGCGACCGCGTCCCCGCCTCGGGACCGGCGTCTCCGAACGCCCGCAGAGGCGCCATCGCCAGTCACCGCACAGGAGACACCAAGCCATCGACGGCCTTGCGGCCCTGCAGCGCGGCGAACGGCCCGGCAACCTGCTGGCATCAGGCGGCACGAGCAGCGCCCTCACCCTCCCCCTCTCACTGTTCCTTTCCATCGATGCGGCCAATGCCCGCCCGGAGCGCCTGACCATGAAGATCACCCGTCCTTCGCTGTTTCGCCAGCAATGCCATGTCGGCGGTCGCTGGGTAGACGCCACCGGCCGCGAGACGCTGTCGGTCACCAACCCCGCCACCGGCGCCGTGATCGGCACGGTGCCGCGCATGACCGGCGCTGACGTGCAGGCCGCCATCGCTGCGGCCGGCCAGGCCTTGCCGGCATGGCGCGCCACCAGCGCCAAGGAGCGTGCCAGGATGCTGCGCCGCTGGTACGAGCTGTGCATGCAGCACCAGGAGGATCTCGCCACCATCCTCACCACCGAGCAAGGCAAGCCGATGCGCGAGTCGCGCGGCGAGATCGCTTACGGCTCGGGCTTTATCGAGTGGTTCTCCGAAGAGGCCAAGCGCATCTACGGCGACATCATCCCCGCCCCCGCCAGCGACCGCCGCATCGTGGTGATCAAGCAGCCGATCGGCGTGGTGGCCGCCATCACGCCGTGGAACTTCCCCAACGCCATGATCACGCGCAAGGCGGGGGCCGCGCTGGCCGCCGGCTGCACCATCGTGGTCAAGCCCGCCTCGGCCACGCCCTACTCGGCGCTGGCCCTGGCCGAACTGGCCAGCGAGGCCGGCATCCCGCCCGGCGTGTTCAACGTGGTGACCGGCTCCGCCGGCGTGGTCGGCCGCGAGCTGACCGGCAGCCCGGTGGTGCGCAAGCTCTCGTTCACGGGCTCCACCGAAGTCGGCAAGGAACTGATGGCGCAGTGCGCGGGCACGGTCAAGAAAGTCTCGATGGAACTGGGCGGCAACGCGCCCTTCATCGTCTTCGACGACGCCGACCTCGACGCCGCGGTGCTGGGCGTGATGGCCTCCAAGTTCCGCAATGCCGGCCAGACCTGCGTCTGCGCCAACCGCATCTTCGTGCAGGACGGCATCTACGACGCCTTCGCGGCAAAGCTCAGGACCGCGGTGGAAGCACAGGTGGTGGGCGACGGCCTGGACGACGGCGTGGACCTCGGCCCGCTGATCGACGACGCCGCGGTGCGCAAGGTCAAGGAGCATATCGAGGACGCGGTCGGGCTCGGCGCCAGGGTGCTCACGGGTGGCCAGCCGCACCCGCTGGGCGGGCACTTCTTCACGCCGACCATCCTCACCGAGGTCTCGCCCAAGGCCAGGCTGATGAACGAGGAAACCTTCGGCCCGGTGGCGCCGCTGATCCGCTTCTCCTCGGACGAGGAAGTCATCGCCATGGCCAACGACACCCCGTTCGGGCTGGCCGCCTACTTCTACACCGGCAGCTACGAGCGTTCCTGGCGCGTGGCCGAAGCGCTGGAGGTCGGCATCGTCGGCCTGAACGAAGGCATCATCTCCACCGAGGTCGCGCCCTTCGGCGGCGTGAAAGAATCCGGCGTGGGCCGCGAAGGCTCGAAATACGGCATCGAGGACTACGTCGAGATCAAGTACATCTGCGCCGGCGGCCTCGGCGGCAAGCGCGCCTGAAGCGCGCGCGGCCATCGGAAAACCGCCAGCCCGGCATCGAAACGGAGACAACATGAAGACAATCGGCATGATCGGCATCGGCATGATGGGCCACGGCATCGCCACCAATATCGCGAAGCACGGCCACCCGCTGGTGCTGCTCGACCATCCGGGCAACCAGCCGCTGGACAAGCTGCTGGCCGCGGGCGCCACCACCGCCGCCACTCCCGCCGAAGTGACGCGCGCCGCCGACGCCGTGATCCTCTGCGTCACCGGCACGCCGGAAGTCGAAGACGTCCTGTTCCGCCCCGATGGCGTGCTCGCCGGGCTGCGCCCGGGCACGGTGGTGATCGACTGCTCCACCGCCATCCCCTCGTCCACCGTGCGCATCGCGGACGCCGTGACCAGGGCCGGCGGCCGCTTTCTCGATGCGCCGATGACGCGCACGCCCAGGGAAGCCGCCGAAGGGCGTCTCAATCTCATCGTCGGCGGCGAGCGCGAACTGTTCGAGCAATACCGGCCGCTGCTGGCCTGCTTTGCCGAGAATATCGTCCATGCCGGCCCCGTCGGCTCCGGCCACCGGCTCAAGCTGCTGCACAACTACGTCTCGCTCGGCTTCTCCGCCGTGCTGGCCGAGGCCGCCGCGTGCGCCGAACGCGCCGACGTGGACCCGGCGGTGCTGCTCGAAGTGCTCTCCAAGGGCGGTGGCGACGGCGTCGTGCTCAACCGCCTGCGCCCCTATATCGAAGCACAGGACAACTCGGGCTTCCGCTTCTCGCTCGCCAACGCGCTCAAGGACATGGGCTACTACACCACCATGGCCGCGGAACTTGGCGCCGCGCGCGCCACTGCCGAAGCGGTACGGGACACCTATGAGCAGGCCAGCCACAGCGAGCGCGCGCAAGGCACGGTGCCGGAATTGATCTCGATTCTGGGGGACAGGCAGGCGGGATGAGTGCAACGCAGGCCGAAAGTGAGCGGCATGGCGCTCTTCGGCAAGCCGGATGCGGCGCAGGCGCCGCATCCGTCAGGATGGTTCTTCTTCTATATGTCGTCTAGATGCCGAGAATCTTCTTTGCCTCGCCAAGTGACTTCATGGACTCATCGTGCTTGCCAGCCTTGTGATAGGCCTCGCCGTCGGCGCGCAGCTTGGTCACCTTGGCGGCGTCTTCCGCCGACAGCGCCGGCTTGGTGGCAAGCTTGGCATCGATCGCCTTCATCTCGTTCGGGCAGTTGTGGGCCAGGGCCAGACCGCTTGCGCCGAGCAGGAACAGCGAAGCGGCAATGGGAATATATCTACGCACATCGGCCTCCATCGGGTATTGAGCGGATATTCAGCTTAGACCATCGGAGCTGAAGCAGCGCTATCGCTGGCGGGTCCGGCGCCGCGGCGCCCGGCGCGGTAAGCCCGCCGGGGCCGGTGCTATGATTCTGCCGCTCCATCCCAGCGCACGCGAGCCGATGACGCCAGACTCCGGGCAAGCCAAGCCCACGCCACCCGAAGCCAGACCGGAAACCACTCCCGGAGCCAGCCCCGACGCCACCTCCGCCCCCGCGGCGGCGCGCGCCAGAACCGATATCCGCCGCCTGGGCGCCCGCTTCGTCGCCATCTCCTGGCGCGACCTGGCGGTGTCCTTCGGCCCCGCCGTGGTGTTCTGCATCGCGGCCGCCTGGCTGGCGGTCTGGCTGATCCAGCCGGCGCCGCCCAATGCCATCACCATCAGCRCCGGGCCGAAGGACAGTTCGTTCTGGAACGCCGCCGAGAAGTACCGCGCGATCCTCGCGCGCAACGGCATCACGCTCACTGTGCTGCCGTCCGAGGGTTCGCTGCAGAACGTCGGGCGGCTGGCCGATCCCAAGCAGTCCGTCGACGTGGCCCTGGTCCAGGGCGGCGTCTCCGGCGAGGTGAACAAGGAGGGACTGGTCTCGCTCGGCAGCATGTTCTACGCGCCCATCAGCGTGCTGTACCGCGGCAAGGAAAAGCACAAGCTGTCGGATTTCCGCACGGCGCGCATCGCCATCGGCCGCGAAGGCAGCGGCAGCCGCGCGCTGGCGCTGACGCTGCTCAAGGCCAATGGCATCGAGCCCGGCGGCAGCGCCACGCTGCTCGCCCATGACGGCGACGAGGCGGCGCAGGCGCTGCTCGACGGCAAGATCGACGTGGCCATGCTGACCGGCGACTCCGCCACCGGCCCCACCATGCGCAAGCTGTTCCGCATGCCGGGCATCCGCCTGCTGGACTTCGCCCAGGCCGACGCGTACACGCGGCGCTTCCTCTACCTGCAGCAGCTGGTCCTGCCGGCCGGCGTGCTGGACCTGGGCAAGAACCTGCCCGTCCACCCGATCCACCTGATCAGCCCCACGGTGGAACTGGTGGCGCGCGACAACCTGCACCCCGCGCTGTCCGACCTGCTGATCGAGGCCGCGCGCGAAGTCCACGGCAAGCCCGGCTTGCTGCAGGGCGCGGGGCAATTCCCCTCGGCCACCGTGCACGAGTTCCCGCTCAGCGACGACGCCACGCGCTACTACGCCTCGGGCAAAGGCTTCCTGTACCGGCACCTGCCATTCTGGCTGGCCAGCCTGCTCGACCGCGCGCTGCTGGTGGTGGTGCCCATCCTGGTGCTGCTGATCCCCGCCTTCAAGGTGGTGCCCTCGCTCTATAGCTGGCGCGTCAAGTCGCGGATCTACCGCTGGTACGGCTCGCTGATCGAGATCGAACGCGTGGCGCTGGTCGATCCCACCGAGGAAGAGAAAGCCACCCTGATCGCCCGGCTGGACCACATCGAGGACGCCGTCAACCGGCTCAGGATGCCGCTGGCCTACGCCGACCAGTTCTATGTGCTGCGCGAGCATATCGCCTTTGTCCGACGGCGCCTGACCGGCGCGCCATAGCCCGGGCGGCGCGGCTCGCCGCCGGGTGCTATGATGGCCGCCGCCATCCGCCACAGAGCGGGTGCAAGGGTCAGACAGGGCGAGCCATGAGTAGAAGATTCTGGGTATCGAAGCGGACGGGAAACGGCACGCGGGTGGGGATCGGTGCGTCGTCCGGACGGGGCGGGAGCAACGATGCCCGGGTCTACGCCTCGCAGGACATCGGCAACGGCGTCAGGATCGGCGCCAGCATGCCGGCCGGCAGACTGCTGACGCTATGGGCCACGGGCGCCCTGGTGATCGGCATCGCGGTCGTGGTCATGCACTACGGCTTCGGCTGGTTCCCGGATGCCTGCAAGCCCGGCGACACGGCCTGCCTGGCGGCAGAGAACGCCAGGTACCAGGCGAGCATCCGGGAGCGCGTGGAAACACTCTACCGGACCCTCCACGATCCCGGAGCCGACGCCGCCGAACGGGAGAACGCAGCCTACTCCCTGGCGCGCTTCAAGGCCGACGGCCACGTCCCCATGGCCGAGCGCGCCGCCTACGCACACGAAAAGCGGGAAGAGGCCGAGCGCCAGGAACAGAAGCTGTTCGAGCAGGAGTCCCGCCATCTCGCCAGGATCCGCAATGCCATGATGCAACGCGGTTGGTATCCCAGTGAAGCCGACCGCCGCTTCCTCGATCAATCCGAAGAACTGGACCGCCAGGACCCCGGCCGCATTCAACGCCGCGAGAAGCTGGAGCCCGCCCAGCAGCGCGACGCTACCGGCATCGCGCGCGAGAGCGCCCGCCTCTACCAGCAGCGGCAGGCCGAAGACGCGCAGCGCCGCCAGCGCTTGCTGGCCGTGCAAGAGCGCCAGCAGGAGATCCTGAGCCGCGAGCAGAAGCCTGCCTTGCCGCAGGAGCAGCGCGAGCAAGCGCCGGCGCCGGCCGCAATCCAGGCACCCGCGCAGGGCGCGGACCGGAGCATGTACATGGGCGGGTGAGTGGCAAAGGGGCCGATCACCGCGGCCCTGCCCCTTCGGCCAGCGCGAAGCTCGCTGGCCTGGCCGCGCTCGCGATGCGTCTCGCCGGCCATGACGTGGCCGCGATCGTCGTGGACGACAACAAGCCCGAGGCAGGTTCCGATACGGACCTGATGCGGCAGATCCGCCTGGCGCCGGCCGAGCGCGCCGGCCTCAATTGCCCGCCGGCACGCCGAGCAGGCCCAGCGCCCGCGCCAGCACCGGCGACTGGTTGCCGGGATGCCAGATCACCGAATACTCGGCCTGCGCCTGCGCAGCCGTGCCCGCCAGCGGCTTGAGCACCACGCCGGGCAGCGCCGCCCGGCCCAGCGTGCGCGGCACCAGCGAAACGCCCCGCCCCAGCGCCACCAGGCTCACCACCGAAAGCAGGTGCCGCACGTAGTGCCGGATGTTCGGGCTGAAGCCGGATTGCAGGCAGGTGGAGACGATGAGATCGAAGTAGCCCGGCGCACTCTCGCGCGGAATCACGATGAAGGTCTCATCCTCCAGCTCGGCGGGGTCGATGCGCCGGCGCTGCGCCAGCCGGTGCGTGGCGGGCAGCGCGGCTACCAGCGGCGTGCGAGCGACCAGGTGCGTGGCCATCTCGCCGGCGCCGGCCTGCACCTGGGCAAAGCCGAGATCGATGCGGTCATGGCGCAGCGCTTCCACCTGCTCGGACGAGCCCATCTCCTCCCACACGGTCTCCACGCCGGCCAGGTCCCGCTCCAGCCGCGCGAACAGCTTCTCGATGCCGATATAGATCACGGCTGCCACAAAGCCGATGCGCAGGGTGCCGGTCTCGCCATGCTCGGCGCGGCGCACCACCTGCATGGCAATCTCGGCCTGGCTGAGAATGCGGCGCGCCTCCTGCACCAGCGCGCTACCCGCGGGCGTGAGCCGCACGCTGCGCTTGTTGCGGTCGAACAGCATCACGCCGAGCTGCGCCTCGAGCTGCTGGATGTGCTTGGTCAGCGGTGGCTGCGAAATGCGCAGGCGCTCGGCGGCGCGGCCAAAATGCAGCTCTTCGGCCAGGGCCAGGAACATTCGCAGGTCTCGCATTTCCATGCATCGTCTCGCATCGGATCAGGGTTCGGTAATTCTAATTTGGAATTAGTCTGTTCCAAAAAATATATTGGACGATGCCAGGCTCCGCTCCGCACAATGCAGCCAGCATCGCAAATGCAGCGCACCTGCGACCAGCACAGCGGCGCGATCCGTGCGCGACAGAACAGCAGCACAACAGAACGATACGGAGACAAGCCATTCCCGCGCGCGCCGCACCGGCAGCGTGGCGGCATGCCGTACCTCCGCCCAACGACCGAAGAAAGCCGCCATGACCCGACTCGCCCCGCTTGCCCCCGCCGACATGACCCCAGAGCAACGCGCCGTGCACGACACCATCGTCGCCGGCCCGCGCGGGCAGGTGCGCGGCCCGCTCGCCGTGTGGCTGCACCGCCCCAAGCTGGCCGCGACCGCGCAGGCGCTGGGCCAGTATTGCCGCTATGACTCTTCGCTGCCGGCGCGCCTGTCGGAGCTGGCCATCCTGGTGATGGGGCAGTTCTGGGGCGCCGAGTTCGAATGGTGGGCGCACAAGCCGCTGGCACTGAAGGCCGGCATCAGCGCCGAGGTGGTCGAAGCCATCCGCACCGGCCAGGCGCCGCGGTGCGATCGCGAGGACGAGGCCGTGGTGATCGCGGTGATGCACAGCCTGACGCGCGAGCGCAGGATCCCTGCGGCGCTCTACCAGCAGGCCGTGGACGTGCTGGGCCAGGACAACGTGATCGACCTGGTCGGGCTGGCCGGCTACTACACGCTGATTTCCATGACGATCAACGCCTTCGAGGTGATGCCGCCCGAAGGCACGGCGCCGGAACTCGGCGACGCCCGTGGCGGCTGAATAGACATCCCCGCGCCATCCCTGGCACCGCCTCTCCAATGAACACGCAAGCACGCAAGGAAGCACAGATCATGTCGAAGAGACTGCAGGGCAAGGTCGTCATCGTCACCGGCGCAGGATGCGTCGGCCCCGGATGGGGCAACGGGCGCGCCGTCGCGGTGCGCTTCGCCGAAGAAGGCGCCAGGGTATTCGCCGTGGACAAGAGCGCGGCGGCCATGGAAGAAACGCTGGAGCGCGTGCGCGCCGTGCAGGGCGAGGTCGAGCCCCATACCTGCGACATGACCAGCGCCGCCGGGGTGCAGGCCATGGTCGAGGCCTGCGTGGCCCGTTTCGGACGCGTGGACATCCTCGTCAACAACGTGGGCGGCTCCGCCCGCGGCGGCCCGGTGGATCTCAGCGAGGAAAGCTGGGATGCGCAGATCGATTTCAACCTGAAGAGCGTCTTCCTGGCCTGCAAGCAGGTGCTGCCGCTGATGGTGGCGCAGGGCGGCGGCGCCATCGTCAATACCGCCTCCACCTCGGGCATCCGCTGGACCGGCGCGGCCCAGGTCGGCTATGCCTCGGCCAAGGCCGCGGTGATCCAGTTCTCGCGCGTGGTGGCGGTGGAGTACGCCAGGCAGAATGTCCGCGTCAACACCGTCATCCCCGGGCAGATGCATACGCCCATGGTGGAAGCACGCCTGGCCGGCCAGCGCGCCGGCGGCGACGTGGACGCCCTGCTTGCGCAGCGCGTGGCGCGCATCCCGCTGGGCTTCATGGGCGACGGGCGCGATACGGCCAACGCCGCGCTGTTCCTGGCCTCGGACGAGGCGCGCTTCGTCACGGGCGCGGAGCTCGTGGTGGACGGCGGCATGAGCGTGCGCTGCGACTGAGCGGACGAACCCGACAAGAAAACCAGGAGACAAACCACAGATGGCATCGCGCAATCGTCCTTGCCCCACCCGCCGCACCGTGCTCAACGCCCTGCTGGGCGCAGCCGTGGCCGCCGGCATGCTTTCGGGGGCCACGCAGGCCAGCGCCGCGGGCTACCCGGACAAGCCCGTGCGCATGGTGGTCGCCTTCTCGCCTGGCGGCCCCACCGACATCATCGCGCGCGTGATCGCGCGCAAGCTGGGCGAGCGCCTCGGCCAGCAGGTGCTGGTTGACAATCGCCCCGGGGCCGGCGGCAATATCGCCTCGGAGCAGGTCGCGAAGGCGCCGGCGGACGGCTACACGCTGCTCTACAACAGCTCCTCCATCGCCATTTCGCCAGCGCTGTTCCACAAGCCTGGCCTGAACCCGGCGGAGATCTTCACGCCGGTGGCCTATGTCGCCACGGTGCCGCTGGTGGTGATCGTCAATGCCGCCACGCCGGTCAAGACACCGCAGGACTTCCTCAAGCTGCTCAAGGCCCAGCCGGGCAAGCTCAACTTCGGTTCGTCCGGCAACGGCACCATCGACCACCTGACCAGCGTGCTGTTCGCCGCGAAGACCGGCACCACGTTCAACCATATCCCATACAAGGGCAACGCCGCTGCGCTGCCCGACCTGCTCTCGGGCCGGCTCGATTTCATGATGTCCGGCAGCCTGAACGCCGTCATGCCCTTCATCAAGGACGGCAAGCTGCGCGCGATTGCCGCCACCACCAGCCGCCGCGTGTCGATCCTGCCCGACACGCCCACACTGGCGGAGACCATCACGCCCGGCTTCGACTCGGGCACATGGCAGGGCATCGTGGCGCCGGCCGGCCTGCCCGCGGCCATCGCCGCGCGGCTGAACCGCGAAGTCGCGGCGGTGCTGGCCGACCCCGAGACCATTGCCGCCCTGCATGCCCAGGGCGCCGAGCCCATCGGCGGCAGCGCCGCCAGATACGGCGAACTGATCAAGACCGAGTACGCACGATGGACGCGCGTGGTCAAGGAAACCGGCGCGAGCTCGGACTAGGCGTCCGGACCAAGCGCCCGGACCAGGCACAGCCCGGCCCCGCCCGTCTCCGATCAATTCGCAGCCAGGAGAACAAGACCCATCATGACCCAGCCTGACGCCGGTGCCGCCACGCGCGGCACCTGGGATTGCCACACCCATATCTTTGGCCCCTACGATGCGCATCCGCTGCCGTCGGACGCCATCTACAGCCCGCCCGCGGCACCCTTCGCCGAGCTGCGCGCGCTGCACGCGGCGCTCGGCATCGTCCACGGCGTGCTGGTGCAGGGCGCCTGCTACGGCGACGATCACAGCGCCCTGCTGGCGGCGCTGGATGCCAGCGCCGGCACCTACCGCGGCGTGGCGCTGATCGATCCCGAGATCGACGAGGCGCGCCTGGCGGACATGCATGCGCGCGGCGTGCGCGGCATCCGGCTTGGCCTGATGTCGCACCTGGGCGGCGCCATCGATCCGGGCCGCATGCGGGCCATGCTCGATCGCATCCGTCCCTATGGCTGGCATGCGCTGCTGCACGGCCAGCTGACGGACGTGACCGGAGCGCTGGAGACACTCGAGGCGCACGGCGTCAAGCTGGTCGTGGACCACATGGCGCGCGTCGAGGCGGCGCGCGGCGTGGACTACGCGGAATTCACCGCGCTGGAGCGGCTGCTGGCGCTGCCCAATGTGTGGATCAAGCTGTCGGGCCCGGACCGCATCACCAGCGGCACGGCGCCCTTCGCCGCCGCCGTGCCGGTGGCCCGCCGCCTGCTGGAGATCGCACCCGCGCGCGCCATCTGGGGCAGCGACTGGCCCCATCCCAATATCGCCTACGCGCGCCCGGACGAAGCGCAGCTGCTGGCGTGGATCCACGCCGTCTGTGGCGGCGCGGCCGGCGCCGATGCCGTGCTGGTCCGCAACCCTGCCCGCCTGTACGCCTGACCCCACCCGGAGATCCCATGACCAGCCTTGCCCCCGCTCCAATGCCGCTGATCCGCTACCCGGACCCCGCCGTGCAGGTGCTCAGCCCCGCCTTCGAGAAATACCGGCTGGTGCTGGCCGCGGTGGAGCGCATCGCCGGCGGCAGCCGCTGGGCCGAAGGCCCGGTATGGTTCGGCGACGGCCGCTACCTGCTGTGGAGCGACATCCCCGGCAACCGCATCCTCAAATGGGAGGAAGCCACCGGCGCCATCAGCGAGTTCCGCGCCCCTTCCGGCCACGCCAACGGCAACACGCGCGATCGCCAGGGCCGGCTGGTGAGCTGCGAGCATGGCGGCAGGCGCGTCACGCGCACCGAGTACGACGGCAGCATCACCGTGCTGATGGACCGCTTCGAGGGCAAGCGCCTGAACTCGCCGAACGACGTGGTGGTGAAGTCCGACGGCTCGATCTGGTTCACCGACCCGCCCTTCGGCATCGCCGGCTACTACCAGGGCGAACAGGCCGAAGCCGAGCTGCCCGAGCGGCTGTACCGGCTCGACCCCGTGACCGGCGCCGCCAGCGTGGTGGCCGACGACATCAGCGGCCCCAATGGCCTGGCCTTCTCCCCGGATGAACGCATCCTGTACGTGATCGAATCGCGCGCCCGCCCGCGCCGTATCCGCGCGTTCGACGTGGAGGCCGGCGGCGCCCGGCTCGGCGCCAGCCGGGTGCTGGTGGACGCCGGGCCCGGCACGCCGGACGGCTTCCGCGTGGATGTGGACGGCAACCTCTGGTGCGGCTGGGGCATGGGCACGCCGGAGCTCGATGGCGTGCGCGTGTTCTCGCCGCAAGGCGAGCCGATCGGCCATATCGCGCTGCCCGAGCGCTGCGCCAACCTCTGCTTTGGCGGGCGCCAGCGCAACCGGCTCTTCATGGCGTCGTGCACCTCGATCTACGCGCTTTACGTAAATACGCAAGGCGCGGCGGGCGGGTAAGCGCCTGGTGCGCCCACACCCCGGCTAGCGCCACGCATGCGAACGACAGGACAGGAGACCTAGATGCAACCACGCACCACACGCCGCGCGCTCGGCACCGCACTGCTGGCGAGCCTGCTCGCGCCGCTGCTGGCCTTGCCCGGCACCGCGCAGGCCGCACCCATCACCCGCCTGGTGGTGGCCTTCCCCGCGGGCGGCCCGGCCGACTCCCTGGCGCGCGTGATCTCGCGCCAGCTGGAGACCGAACTGAAGCAGACCGTGGTCATCGACAACCGGCCGGGCGCCAACGGCGCCATCGCCGCCGGCTTTGTCGCCAAGTCGCCGCCGGACGGCTCCGTGCTGTTCCTCACCAGCGCCGGCGCCATCGTCATCAACCCGGCCCTGTACGCAAACCTGCCCTACAACCCGCAGAAGGACCTGGCGCCGATCTCGATGGTGGTCAACACGCCCGAGGTGCTGGTGGTCAAGCCCGATGCCAGCGCCGCCACCGCCGCCGCCTTCGTCAAGCAGTCGCAGCAGGCCGCCAAGCCGCCCAGCCTCGCCTCCACCGGCGTCGGCAGCATGCCGCACATGGCGATCGAGCTGTTCAAGGCGGCCACCAGCGTCAACTTCCTGCACGTGGCCTATAAAGGCGCCGCCCCGGCCATCACCGACACCCTCGGCGGCCAGGTGGATGCCTTCTTCGGCGACGCCTCCGGCCTGATGCCCTTCATCACCAGCAAGCGTCTCAGGCCCATCGGCGTGGCCGCGCCCCGGCGCCTGCCTTTCCTGCCCGAAGTGCCCACGCTGGCCGAGCTCGGCATCGCCAATGTCGAGGCCAGCAACTGGTACGGCATGATGGCGCCGGCCGGCACGCCGCCTGCCGTGGTCAACCGCATCAATGAAGCGCTGCGCCACACGCTGGCCGCGCCGGAGGTCCGCAAGAGCCTGGACCAGCTAGGCCTGGTGCCGGCGCCGGGCAGCGCGGCGGAATTCGCCGCCATCATCCGCGCGGACGCCGCCAAATGGGCCCGCGTCATCAAAGACCGCAATATCCACGGAGAATAAGCCGATGCAGCCCGATGCCCAGTCGCTGTCGCCCTCCGCCACCCCGCTGCCCGGCCGCCTCAACCTGTTCTGGTCGCCGCGCTCGCCTTTCGTGCGCCGCGTCATGGTGGCCGCGCACGAACTCGGGCTGGCACAGGCCATCCACCGCATCGATGCCGTGGTGTCCATGACCACCTGCCACGCCGGGCTGATGCGCATCAACCCGCTCAGCAAGATCCCCACGCTGGTGACCGAAGACGGCGCCGCCCTGTTCGACACGGTGCTGATCTGCGAGTACCTCGACAGCGTGGCCTGCGTGCCCTCGCTGTTTCCCCCGGCGGGCGAGGCGCGCCTGCAGGCCATGCGCTGGCACGCGCTCGGCCACGGCCTCACCGACCTGCTGGTGCTGTGGCGCAATGAGCGCAACCGCCCGGCGGCGCAGCAGTCGGGCGACACCATGCGCGCCTGGGATGCCAAGCTGCGCGCCACGCTCGCCACGTTGCAGGCCGAGGCGGCGGCCCTGCAAGCCGCGCCGCTGTCCATCGGCCAGATCGCCGTGGCGTGCGCGCTGGGATACCTGGATTTCCGCTTCGCCGAGATGGCATGGCGTGCCGGCGTGCCCGCGCTCGGCGCGTGGTTCGACGCTTTCAGCCGGCGCGAGTCGATGCAGGCGACGCTGCCGTCGCAGGGGTAGCGCGGGCGCGGGTCCGGGGCAAGGTCAGTGCGCCGCGCAGAGCGCGCCGGCGGCAACCATGCCCGCCACCTCATCCGCACCGAATGCCAGCTCTTCCAGGATCTCGCGATTGTGTTCCCCGAGCGACGGCGCACGCGTGTGCGGCAACGCATTCTCGACGGCACTGTTGATCGGGAATCCCGGCATCCGTATCTCGCCATGCGCGCCGCCTTCCATGCTGGCGATCATGCGGTTGGCCAGCACTTGCGGGTGGCGGGTGGCATCCTCGTAGCTGGCGACTTTCGCGCACAGGATGTCGGCGTCCTTCAGGACCCGCAGCCAGTGCGCGGCGGCGCGGGTGCGGAACACCGCGCCCAGCTCCGCCTTCATGGCGGCGCGGTGCTCGACCCGCCGGGCCGACGAGGAGAAGCGCGGCTCCTGTGCGATGTGCGCGAGCCCCAGCACCCCGCACAGGGTGGGCCAGCGGCTGCCGTTGTAGGCGGCCACCATGATCCAGCCGTCGGCGCACTGGAACGCCTCGTTGGGCGCGGAGTACGGCGCGGCGCTGCCGATGCGCTCGGGCAGGACGCCGTCGGCCAGGTAACTGGTCAGCGAGGCCTGCTGCAGGGCCAGCGCGGCGTTCAGCAGGTTGACGTCCAGGTGCCCGCCCTGCCCGTCGCGCTCGCGGGCGTTGAGCTTGGCCAGCACGCCCACGCAAGCGACATAGCCCGTCATCATGTCCACCACCGGCGCCTGCACCTTGCACGGCTCGGCCCCGGGCACGCCGACCAGGCTCATCAGCCCGGAATCCGCCTGCAGGATGCCGTCGACGCCCGCCTCGTGCGCGTACGGGCCGCCCTGGCCGTAGGCCGATACGGAGCAGTAGACCAGTCGCGGATTGTCCGCGGCCACCTGCTCGTAGGCCAGCCCCAGCCTTGCCATCACGCCCGGGCGCATGCTCTCGATCACCACGTCGGCCCGGGCCACCAGCCGCCTGGCCACGGCCAGGCCCTCCGCTGTCTTCAGGTCCAGGCAGATGCCCCGCTTGTTGCGGTTGAAGCCGTGATACAGGGCGCTGTCCTCGCCGATCCAGCCCGGGCCGAGCTGGCGGCCGAGGTCGCCGTCCGGGCCTTCGACCTTGGTGACGCTCGCGCCCATGTCGGCCAGCAGCATCGCGCACAGCGGCCCCGCCGCGATCTGCGCGAACTCGACCACCTTCAACCCCTCCAGTGCCTTACGCAGCATGATGCTCTCCCTGCCTACAGTTCGACCTTCAGGCCCGTGGCTTTGACCAGGTTGGCCCAGCGCGTGGCGTCCCTGGCCAGGATGGCCTTGAGCTCGTCCGGCGTCGACGACGTCGGCTCGAAGCCCTGCTTCGCAAGGGAGCCGTCCGCCCGCAGGCTCTTGACGGTCTGCACCAGCGCCGCGCTGAGCTTGTCGACATTGGCGCGCGGCATGCCGGCCGGTGCCAGCATGCAGTACCAGAGCGCGGCATCGTAGTTCTTCAGCCCCGCTTCCTCGAAGGTCGGCAGGTCCGGCAGGCCGGGCGCGCGCTGCTTGCCGGCGATGCCGAGCGGGCGCAGCTTCTTTGCCTGGATGAAGGTCAGCACCGAGGCCATGGTGGCGAACGAGGTAGGCACCTGCCCGGCGACCACGTCGCTGATCGCCGGCGACGTGCCCTTGTACGGCGCGTGCAGCAGATCGGTCTTGGTCAGGAAAGTGAACAGCTCGCCGGCCAGGTGCTGGGGCGTGCCGACGCCCGGCGTGCTGTAGGAGAGCTTGCCCGGGTGTGTCCTGGCGTATTGCAGGAACTCCTGCAGCGTCTTGTACGGCTCGTTCGGATTGACCACCAGAAGGATGGGTACCGAGGCGATCATGCCGACCGGCGCGAAGTCGCGCTCCACGTTGAACGGCGTCTTGTTGCCGATGGCCGGGTTGATGGTGATCTGGTTCGAGGCAAGCACCAGCGTGTGGCCATCGGTGGCGCGCGCCGCCAGCTCGGTGCCGAGGTTGCCCCCCGCGCCGGGGCGATTGTCCACGATCACCTGCTGGCCGAGGAGCTTCGACATGCCCGGCGCGATCGCGCGCGCCAGGATATCGTTGCCGCCGCCGGGCGCGAATGGCACGATCAGGCGGATGGTCTGCGAGGGGAACCTGGCGGCGTCCGCCGCGGCCGCGGCGCCGGCCATGCCGGCAAGGCCGGCCAGCGACAGCATCGCGGTGGCGATGCGCTTGGACAGGGTTGGGTGGTACATGGTGTGGTCTCCTGGCTTGTCTTCGTCTTGGGTGATTGAAACGCAGCGGGACTTCGGGATTCAGCGGCCGGCGTAGCGCGGATCCCGCTTCTCGGCAAACGCCTGACGGCCCTCCACGCGGTCCTGCGTGTCCCGCAGCGCGCCCCAGTAAAGCTCGGTGAGCTGCTGCGCGTCGGTATCGCTGAGGTGCGCCGTCTGGCGCGCCAGGCGCTTGATGGCCTGTAGCGCAAGCGGGCCGTTGCGGGCAATGCGCCTGGCGATCTCCATCGCGCCGGGGATCAGCGCGTCCGGCGCGAACACGTCGGAAACCAGCCCCATGCCGAGCGCCTGCTGCGCGTCGATATGGCTTGCCGTCAGCGCCATCTTCATGGCATGCGCGCCCGGCACGGCCCGCAGCAGCCTGTGCAGGCCCGATACCGCGGGAATCGAGGCCACCGCCGCCTCGGGCAGGCCGAAGCGTGCCGTGCTCGATGCCACGCGGATATCGCATTGCAGCGCCAGCTCCAGCCCGCCGCCCAGGCAGTAGCCGTTCACGGCGGCAATCACCGGCTTCCAGAGATCCAGGCCCGCGAGGTCCATCAGGCGGATATAGAGGCCGCGCTCGGCGGCCGTGCCGGTTTCACGGAACATGGCTTCCGGGTAGCTGGCGGCAGACACGGCCGTGCCCTTGAGGTCCGCGCCCGCGCAGAAGGCCTTGCCGCCCTCGCCGGTCACGATGCACACGCGCAGGTCGTCGCGGTCGCGAAAATCGGCAAGGTGCCCGCGCAACGCCTTCAGCGTGGCGAGATCGAGCGTGTTCAGCGCCTGCGGCCTGGCAATGGTGAGGATGGCAACGTTGCCGTCGACCTGTAGGTTCGCGCTCATGGCTTGACTCCTCTCAGACGCTGGGGCTGGCCAGGCTGCGGCCGCCGCAGACATAAAGCAACTGGCCGGTGATATACGAGGCAGCCGGCGAGAGGAAGAACTCCACCGCATGGGCAATATCCTCCGGCGTGCCGATGCGCTGCACCGGCACCGATGCCTGCAGGCGCGCCTGCACTTCGGGCTTGAACTCGCGGAACAGCGGCGTGTCCACGATGCCCGGCGCGATGGCATTGACCGTGATCCCTTCTCGCGCGAACTCCAGCGCCAGGCTGCGCGTCAGGCTGACCACGCCGCCCTTGGCCGCCGAGTAGTTGGCCTGGCCGAAGCCGCCCAGCCAGGCGCGCGAAGAGATATTCACGACGCGCCCGAAGCCGCGCTCCACCATGCCCGGCAGCACCGCCTGGCACGCCAGGAACTGCGAGCGCAGGTTGGTCGAGATGACGAGGTCCCAGTCCTCCTCGGTCATCTTGAGGAAGCGCTTGTCGCGCACGGCACCGGCGTTGTTGACCAGATAGTCGATGCGGCCCGCCCACTCCGCGGCGTGCGCCACCGCGCCGGCGACTTCCTTGCCGTTGGTGAGGTCGACCACCACGCCGTGGGCCTTGTGCCCCGCTTCCTGGATCGACTTCACCGCGCCGGCCAGCGCCTGCGCGTCGCGGTCGAGGATCACCACCGCCACGCCCTGCCGGGCCAGCCGGCTGGCGATGCCGAAGCCGATGCCCCGCGCCGCGCCCGTCACCACCGCCACGTGGCCTTGTTCCAATTGGTCGCTCATTTCAGACTCCCAGCAAGTGAACCGAAGACGCCGCGTGATCCACGCCGGCAATGCCGCCGCCCGTGCACTGCGCCAGCCCGATCACGGGCATGCCCGCCTGGCGAGCCCCGGCCCTGCCCTGCAGTTGCCAGGTCAGCTCCACCATCTGCGCCACGCCGGTGGCGCCGAGCGGGTGCCCCTTGGCCAGCAGGCCGCCACTGGGGTTGACCGGCACCCTGCCGCCCAGCCGCGTGGCGCCAGAACGCAGCAGGTCCACCGCGTGGCCCGGCCGGGCCAGGCCCAGCGCCTCGTAATAGATCAGCTCGGCGATGGTGAACGCATCGTGCAGCTCGACCACGCCCACATCTTCCGGCGCGACGCCGGCCGCCTCATACGCCAGCCGGGCGGCGCGCGCGGTGATCTCGGCGTCGAGAATGTCGTCGTGTGCCTCCTCGCGCATGCCGGACTGCACGATCGAAGCAAGCACCTTCACGGGCTTGTTGCCGGCCGGCACATCGGTGCCCAGCACCAGGGCCGCCGCGCCGTCCACCTGCGAGGGGCAGCACTGCAGCAAGGTCAGCGGATCCGCCACCATGCGCGATGCCAGCACGGCTTCGATCGTGGTCTCGCTGCGCTGCTGGGCATATTCGTTCAGCGTGCCGTGGTGGCGGTTCTTGACGGCGATGGCGGCGAGGTCTTCGCGGGCGGCATCGCGTTCGTGCAGGAAGCGCGTGGCGCGCATGGCATAGACCGCCGGCAGGACCATCCCGGCCTTGGCATACAGATTGGTCTTTTCATCGTTGAGCTGCATCGGAATCGTGCCGCCGCCCAGCTGCGTGAGCTGCTCGATGCCGAACACCAGTACCTTGCGGTACTGCCCGGCCAGCAGGGCATGGCGCGCCAGGTGCACGGCGGTGGCACCGCTGGCGCAGGCGTTCTCGACGTTGTAGACCGGGATGCCGCTGAAACCGAGATCACGGGCGATCACCTGGCCGAGGATCATGCCGCCGAACACGTTGGCGCAATAGATGGCCTCGATCTCCCGCACCGCAGCACCGGCATCGTCGAGCGCCGCCAGGATGGCGCGGTGCGCCAGTTCCGGTGCCATGGTGTCCTGGTGCCGTCCGAACGCCGTCATGGCGACGCCGGCGATGTAGATATTGCTCATGCTGCTTCTCCTTGCGCGCGGGCACTGAAGACATAACCAAGCGCCTGGTCCGGCTCGGCGCGGCAAAGCGCGCCGATCGACGGCGGCAGCGCACCATTGACCCGTCCGAAGATGCGCACCGGCTGGTCGCGCATATCGACATAGCCCACCGCATACGGCGCCTGCCCGCTCTTGGGGTTGGGATGGATCACCGTGAAGCTGTACAGCGTGCCGAACAGGCCGACGTCCACGTCGTCATGGCCGGCCGCGAGCACGGCGGCGGGCGCGAACGCCGGGAAAACCAGCTCGCCGGTTGCGCGTTCGCGCGATGCGAGCAGAGATGCCCCGGATTGGCTCCACAAGCGTTGATGGATTGCTTCCATTTGCAGTTCCTCTGGTATGCCCTGGCGCGATGCGCTGGCCGGGCCGTTGGATGACGAGTTCATGATGGTTCATGGCAATGCCGCCGACAAACGAGATTTCTGGCCGTCTCGCTTGAGTTTTTATCAAGCGAGCGGCACCATGGGCGCATCGGTCCGCGCCCCGGTTGACAAAGCGCGCCGCACTCCTTACAACCATCGTCATGGACCGACTGCCACCCCTCAACGCCATCCGCGCCTTCGAAGCCACGGCCCGCCATCTGAGCATGACGCAAGCCGCCAGCGAGCTGAGCGTGACCCCCGGCGCCGTCAGCCGGCAGATCCGCACGCTGGAGAGCTTTCTCGGCATGCCGCTGCTCTACCGCGGGCATCGCGAGATCACGCTCACGCGCGAAGGCGCGGAGTACTTCAAGGCCATGAGCAAGGTGGTGGAGCAGATCCGCGACGCCACCCGGCGCGTGCGCGGCACCAGCGAGCGCAAGCAGCTCAAGGTGCGCGCCTACACCACCTTCGCCATGCGCTGGCTGATCCCGCGCCTGTCGAGCTTTCACGGCAAGCACCCGAAGATCGAGGTCTTGCTGACGGCCTCGCTGGAGCCCGTGGACTTCCGCAAGGAAGACCTGGACTTCGCCATCCGCCTTGGCGACGGACGCTGGCCGGACGTCGACTGCGAGCGGCTGGTGGCCAATATCCTGGTGCCGGTCTGCAGCCCCGCGCTGCTGGAGAAGTCCGCCAGCAAGCTCAAGAAGCCGGCGGACCTGGCTGCGTTCGTGCTGCTGCACTCCATCGCCCGCCCCGACGACTGGCAGGTCTGGCTGCAGAAGGCGCGCGCCGCGGGCAAGGTAGACGCGCATTCCGGCCTCACCTACCAGAGTTCGGCCATGGCCTATTCCGCCGCGCTCGAAGGCCACGGCGTGGCCATCGCCCAGCAGTTCCTGGTGGAAGACGACCTGGCGGCCGGCAAGCTGGTCAGGCCCTTCGCGCAGTCGGTGGACATGGGCGACTACACCTACTACCTGCTCCAGCCGGCCCACCGCAAGCAGAGCGCGCACGCCAGGGCGTTCCGCAACTGGCTGCTCGCCGCCTTTGCCGGCGGCGAGGCGTAGCTTTCCTTCCCGGCCACGATCCCGGCGGCGATCCCGACCGCGGACTCAGCCGCGCACGTCGTCGTGGTCGGTGGACATGGCCACCTCTTCCCACTGCGCCAGTTCCGCTTCGACCGACTGGTTGATCTCGCGGATCTTGGCCACCGTATCGGAGCCCAGCGGCAGGCGCAGCGGCGGCTCGGCGCTGTCGGCCAGCTGCAGGATCGCCGTGGACAGCTTGCGCGGATCGCCGGGTTGCTTGTGGTTGGCCGCGGCCATCATGGTGCGCATGGCGCCCACCGTCTGCTCGTAGGCGTCGATCCGGCTGGCCGTCGGCACCATCGAGCTGGACTCCAGGAAATCCGTGCGGAAGAACCCGGGCTCGACCACGGTAGCGTGGATGCCGAGCGGGGCCAGCTCGACGCGCAGCGCTTCCGTGATGCCCTCCAGCGCGAACTTGGTGGCGCCGTACACGCCCCAGCCCGGGTACGCGACATAGCCCCCGATCGACGAGATATTGATCACGTGGCCGCTGGACTGCGCGCGCATCGTGGGCAATACCGCACGCGTGACGCTCAGCACGCCGAACACGTTGGTGTCGAACTGCCGGCGCACTTCCGCGTCGCTGGCCTCCTCCACCGCGCCGAGCAGGCCATAGCCGGCGTTGTTCACCAGCACATCGATACGCCCGAAGCGCGCCACGGCCTGCTTCGTGACGTCGATCGCATCGGCCTCGCTGGTGACATCGAGCCTGGCGGCCAGCAGGTTGGGATGCTCGCCCAGCGCGGCGATGATGGCTTCGGGATTGCGCGCGGTGGCGACAACGCGGTCGCCGCGGTCCAGTGCATCCTGCGCGATCAGCACGCCGAAACCGCGCGACGCGCCGGTGATGAACCACACCTTGGCGGTGGCCGGGATAGTCTGAATTGCCTGGGTGGTCTGGGTAGCCTGGGCGGTCTGGGTGATGGACTGGGACATGATCGATCTCCTTGAGGTTGGAATCCGCCGTGGCGCTGCGTTGCTGGCTCACTGCGGCTTGGGAGTCTTCATGGTAGGACGCACCCCATTCACAAACTAGATGGAATCCTTTTGTTTTATTCACAACCAATCGTTACCAATAACGAAGGACGGCAAGGCATCTCCTGTGGGTTCCGCAGCCCGTCGCGCATGCGTATGCTTGCGCCCGCCAGCACCAGGGTGATGAATGGCGATTCTGTTGACGCCGGGAGTTGCCAATCAGCTGTGGCACCGCCACGCCTGCACGCTCCGGTGCAAGGCACGACGCCCGTCGCATTCTGGTTCAAACCCTGTCGCATTCCGGTTTGGCGTGGCTAACGCCGGCCAATACAGTGAAGGCGTTCATTCAAAGGGGAACGCCATGGCGTCAAGCATGCGAATACGCTACCGGGCTTCGGCCTGTCTCATCGCTGTCCTGTCCTGCGGCACGGCCTGCGCGCAAGTCTGGCCGTCGAAGCCGGTCACGCTCGTCGTGCCGTTTCCGGCCGGCGGCGGCACCGATCTCGTGGTGCGCTCTGTGCAGCAGAAACTGCAGGCCGAACTCGGGCAGCCGGTGGTTGTCGACAACCGCAGCGGGGCCGGCGGCACGATCGGCTCCACCTTCGTCGCGCGCGCCGCGCCGGACGGCTATGTGATCGGCGTTGCCACCACCAGCACGCATGCGGTGAGCGTCAGCGTCTACCCCAGGCTGCCCTACCAGCCGGCCAGCGATTTTGCGTATGCGGGCTTTATCGGCACCTCGCCCTATGTGCTGGCGGTCAACCGCGCGCTGCAGGCGGGCAGCACCAGAGACCTGATCGAGAAGCTGCGCCACGACAAGGGCCAGAACAGCTTCGCCTCGGTCGGCGTCGGCACGGTCTCGCACCTGATCGGCGAGCAGTTCCGCAAGCTCGCCAATGTGCCCATGACGCACGTCCCCTATCGGGGCGCGGCGCCGGCCTATACCGACCTGATGGGTGGACAGGTGCAGATCATGTTCGACAACCCTGTGGGGCTTGCGCCGTATATCAAGGCGCACAAGCTGACCGCGCTTGCCACCACCGCGCCCACGCCGTTGCTCGGCAACGTGCCCACCTTTGCCAGCCAGGGCATCCCGGACTTCTCGCAACAACTCTGGTACGGGCTGGCCTTCCCCAAAGGCACGCCCGCCGCGATCGTCGAGCGCCTGAACCGCGCGCTGAACAAGGTGCTCAACGACAAGGATGTCGTGAAGGACCTCGCGGAGAAAGGCGTCACGGCCCGCCCCGGCACGCCCGCGGAGATGCAGGCAGCGGTGGTGCACGACATTCCGTACTGGGGCGCCATCGCCAAATCCGTGGGAGCGACCATTGAATAAGACAGCCTGGATCCCCGCACCCGCACCGGGCGAAGTCGCCATGATCAACGTGTTCGTCGGCGGCGATAGTGGCGATGGCGTCAGCGCCGGCGGCGGCAACCCCGTGCCCCTGGTGGCCGACGCCCGCGGCATGACTTCGGCGGCGATGCAGTCGGTCGCGGCGGCATACGGCCACGAGTCCGCCTTCGTCCTGCCGGCCACCGCGCCGGGCTTCGACCTGCGGCTGCGCTTCTTCGTGCCGCAGCACGAGATGGAAATGTGCGGCCACGCGACGGTCGGCTCGCTGTGGGCCTTGCGCCAATGGCAGCAGTGGACGGCCCCGACCGCGCGCATCGAAACGCTCAGCGGCGCCGTCGATGCGCGGTGGGACGACGCCGGGCAACGCGTATGGATCTCGCAGCCGCCCGTGCAGACGCGCGTGCTGACCGTGCAGGAACGCCACCGGGTCGCGGCGGTCCTCGGGCTTGCTACCGAAGCGGCCGGCTACGCCATGACCAACGCATCGACCAGCCGGGTCAAGACCCTCATTGCGCTACCGGACCTGGACACGCTGCATGCCCTGCGCCCCGATTTCGCGGCAATGGAGTCGTTGTGCGCAGCGATCGGCTCCACGGGGCTCTATCCGTACGTCCTCACCTCCCTGCCGCAGACCACCGGCGGCTACGCCGTGGCACACGCCCGCCAGTTCCCGAAGTCTTCCGGCTATCCGGAAGACGCGGCCACCGGCATCGCCGCCGCCGCGCTGTGGGGACATCTGGTGGCGTCCGGCGCGCTCGGCGCCGCGGGCGGCGAACCACCCGCCGTGTCCGTGCGCCAGGGCGAAAGCATGGGCCGGCCGTCGGAAATCCTGGTCGCGCCGCGCGCGTCGGAGACAGGCGCGCCGCAGGGGTGCTGGCTCAGCGGAAACGTGGCATGGGCAAGCGCATGACAACACTGACGCCGGAAGCACGACTAGCCGCTGCGGGCCATGTACTGCCGCCGGCGCCGCAGCCGCGCGGTGCCTATGCGCCATTCAACGTAGCCGGAGACTGGATCGGGATCAGCGGACAGACCTCAAGGCGCGACGGCGTGGCCATGGCCGGCATGTGCCGGGCAGACGCCGATGTGGAGCCGGCAAGACAAGCGGCGCAAGTCGCCATGCTGAACGCGCTGGCCGCGCTGAGGGCCGCGTGTGGCGGAGGGCTGGAGCGCGTGGTCCAGGTCACGCGCCTGCGCGGATTCATCCGCAGCGGCACGGACTTCACGCGGCACACCGCCGTGCTGGACGCGGCATCGGATGTCCTCAGCCATGCCTTCCCCGAGCACGCCCTGCCCGCGCGCACGGCGGTAGGCGTGGCGAGCCTGCCCGACCAGGCCTGGATCGAGATCGAACTGGAGGCGCGCCTGTCGCCGGCAGCCAGTCATTCGCCATCGTCCGAGCCGCGCAGCAGCCGCGTCAGATGACCACTGCTGGCAAAGCCCAGCTGCTCGCTCACCCTGGCTAGCGGCCGGCCCTCCGCCAGCAGCGTGCGCGCATGCGCCGCCAGCACCCGCCGCCGCACGGCGACCGGGCTGGCGCCCAGTTCCAGCTGGCAGGCACGCTGCAGTTGCCGCATCGATACGCCCAGGCCCGCGGCCACCACTTCGATCGAAGGCAGCGCGGCGTCCCGCTCCAGCGCTGCCGTAAAGCGCCCCACCATCCGCAGCGCGACCGAGGCCGGCTCGGCCGGCACCGCCAGCGGCCTGCCTGCCATCAGCTGCGCCACGATCGCCCGCACCAGCAGCGCCGCGCTGGCCGGCGCGAGCATCGGCGACAGCAGCGCCTCCAGCATCGCGATGGTCGCCGCGTCCAGGTGCACCGCGCCGAAATGACTCAGCGCGCGCAGATGCTCGGGCGCCAGGTAGAGTTCGCCGTGCTGCTGCCGCCCGGCCTCGGCGACGGTCAGGTGCGTGGTTCCCGCCGGCAACAGCACGGCATCGCCGCGAACCAGCCGCGTGGACACCGCGCGCGCATCGTCCGGGCGGTCCGCGCGCGCCTCCCACATGCTCTTCAGCCGCCCCATGCGCGGCCACAGCAACATGCCGCAGTCATGGGTATGCCACTCGCGGCGGAAATCCGCCTGCCGGCTGTCATGCAGGGCAAAGCCATGCTCGGCGACCAGATGCAGCTTCGGGGAGAAATGGATGGGTGAGGCCATGGCGTAGAAGTCACCGCCGGGGATGGGCCGGGGCTCTGCCGGACATGATACGCCGGCCGGGACCGGGTGACCTGTTCGCCGCGCAATGCACCGCACTGGTGCTCGCAAGAAACGCGCCGTGCGCCAGGCATTTTCTCGCTTGCCGCGCTCACCCGGCCGTTGCGCGATAGACTCACTTCACGCGCGCCTGCCAGCGCACAGACGTATCTGTGCGGCGTCCCACAAATCGAAGCGACTCTTCCTTGTACGCTGCCATGTGCTGCGCATGGCGCGCCGCCGCGCAAGGATGCCGCGCGGACGCTCAATCCCGCGATGCGACCCCCGAACAGGAGCAGGGCATGTTGCGAAAGGTGATGGACCGGGCGAGACAGCTCCGGCGCAGTGAGCGGTTCAAGCATTCCGTGGCCACGCTGAGCCGCATATCCCTGCATGCGAAGCAACGGCTGAACCGTGGGGTGTTCGCCATCGACATCCACGAGAATTCCGGGTTCTTCTCCGTGCTGCAGATGGTCCTTTTCATCCTGATGTATTGCGAGGAGAAAGGGCTGGTTCCCTGCATCTCCGCGCGCGGCCGCATCTACGGCGATCCCGAAGGCAGGACAGACTGGTTCTCGACCTTCTTCGAATCCGTGCAGCGCCCGTCGCAAGCACCGTCGTCACGAAAGGTGCGGACCTCGATCGTCCACGACCTGGTTCAACTGGGATTCCGCGAGCGCTACGAGTCCAAGCTCGAACTCAAGAGTGCCAGCGCGCTGTTCTACGCGCACTACCGGCCCGCCGCGCATATCGTCGAAGAGGTCGATGCGCTCTGCGAGGCGCTCGGCATCGGCGGGTCGACACTCGGCGTGCATTACAGGGGCACCGACAAACGGCACGAGGCAGAGTCGATCTCCTGGGAAGCGTTCTGCAAGGTCGTCGAGTCAACCTTGTCGGAGAATCCCCGCCTGACCAGCATCTTCGTCTCCAGCGATGAAAGGGCGTTTCTCGACTTCTTCGTCGCCTGGCCGTTCGACAGGCCGGTCGGCGTGGCACCCTCGAGACTGCTCGCCAACGGCAGCATGCCGATCCATTTCGGTGGCTATTCGGGCCTGGAGATCGGCCGTGAAGCGCTGGTCTCCTGCCTGCTGCTGTCCAGGTGCGGCTTCCTGGTGAAAACGCCGTCTTACTTGTCTGCCTGGTCGAAGATCTTCAATCCGTCGCTGCCGGTGCGGCTCGCGTCGCCGCCCCGGGCGGATGCGTTCTGGTTTCCGGATAGTCAGCTGTGGGTTGAGAATGACCTGGCGCAAGCTGGCCAGGAGAAATGGGCGGCGGCGCCGGAAACACTGTCGCCACGCTAGGCGTAGCGAGCGGAGAAGGAAATGTGAGTGCAGAATGCGAGGCCTCCGCGTGAATATCGGCAATCATGAATCCGCACCGTCTCGACCTGGTCTCCCTTTCCCTGTTCAACCTGGTGGTCCGCTCCGGCAGCATCAGCAAGGGCGCGACGCTGGCCCACGTGGCGGTGGGCGCGGCCAGCAAGCGAATCTCCGACCTGGAGGCGGCGGTGGGCTCGAGCCTGCTGGAGCGACATTCGCGGGGCGTTTCCCTGACTGTCGCCGGGCAGGCGCTGTACCGCCACGCCCAACGCATTCTCGACGATGTCGACCTGCTGGTCGCCGACCTCTCCGACTACGCGTCGGGGATCGTCGGGGTGGTGCGCCTGTGGGTCAACACGTCGGCCGTCACCCAGTTCCTGCCCAGCGAGCTTGCCACTTTCGTGCAGGCAAATCCCGGCATACGGATCGAGCTCGAGGAGCAGAACAGTAGCGAGGTGGTGCAGGCGGTGCTGGACGGCCGGGCGGATATTGGCATCTTTGCCGATCGGACGCCCGCGCCGGGCCTGCACCAGGTGAAATACCGGGAAGACCGCCTGGGCCTGGTGGTGCCGCGCAGCCACGCGCTCGCGGGACGGCGCACGGTGAATTTTGAAGAAGCACTGGACTTCGACTTCGTCAGCCTGTCGGAGGGCACCTCCCTGGCCAAGCGCCTGCAGGCGGAGACCGAAGCGCTGGGACGCCGCCTGAAGCTGCGCATCCAGGTCCGCAGCTTCGATGCCATGTGCCAGATGGTGGCGGCCGGCATGGGCGTCGCCGTGCTGCCGTCCCATGCCGTTCACGCCCTTGTCCGGCCGCTGAACCTGCGCCAGATCCCGCTCAAGGACACCTGGGCCCGGCGCCAGCTTCTCATCGGCCTGCGCGATCCGAACGCCCTCCCGCGCCATGTGCGCACGCTCGTCGATCATCTCTGCGAGGCGCCCGCGGCCTAGCCTGCGCCTGGCGCGGGACCGGGCCAGCCAGCCCCTTCCAGCTTTCGCGTTTCGGGAAAGCTGCGTTCTCGCCTTCGTTCTTCTCCGGCTGAGTGCGGTCATCCAGAATGCCGCCATGCGTCACCAAGAGCGCCAACCACTCAGCAATTGCCAGACTCTCTGCGTCGCCGGTGCGACCGCGGGCAAGAGCAGCAAGCAAAGGAGACCAAGATGACCCAGGCTCAATCCCTGCCCATTGGCGCGCGCCCGCTGGCGCCGCCTGACGAATCGCGCACCGTGCGCAAGGTGGCATGGCGAATCATGCCCCTGATCATGGTGTGCTACCTGTTCGCGTTCTTCGATCGCATCAACATCAGCTTTGCCAAGTTCGCCCTGCAGAGCGACCTCGGCCTGAGCGACACGGCGTACGGCCTGGGTGCGGGCCTCTTCGTCGTGGGCTATGTGCTGTTCGAGGTGCCTAGCAACCTCATGCTCTACAAGGTCGGGGCGCGGCGCTGGATTGCCCGCATCATGGTGTCATGGGGCATCGCCACCGCCCTGATGGCCTTTGTCCAGACCGAATGGCAGTTCTACTCCCTGCGCTTCCTGATCGGCGCCATGGAAGCCGGGTTCGCGCCCGGCGTGCTGTTCTACCTGACCCTGTGGTTTCCGCTCGCTTATCGCGGCCGCATCACTTCCATGCTGTTCCTGGCCTCGGCCTTTGCCGGCCTGGTCGGCGCGCCTGCCGCGGGCCTCGTCCTGTCGCACATGGAGGGCTTCCTGTCGATGCGAGGCTGGCACTGGCTGTTCCTCGTGGGGGGCGTGCCCTGCGTGGTGCTCGGCTACCTTGTCTTCAGGCTGTTGAATGACCGCATCCAGGATGCCGCCTGGCTCACGCCGGACGAACAGGCCCTGCTCTCGAGCCGCATCGCGGAGCAGAACAAAGGCGTTGGTGGCCACTCCCTGCTCGACGCGCTGAAGGCGCCCGGCTTCCTGACCCTGGGCCTGGCCTACTTCCTCATCCAGATCAGCTCCTACGGCCTCAATTTCTGGGCTCCTCACCTGATCCGCGCCTCGGGCATCGCCAATCCCACTACCATCGGCCTTCTCACCGCGGTTCCATATCTCTTCGGTGCGATCGCCATGGTAGTGGTGGGGCGCCTCTCGGATGCGACCGGCGAGCGCAGCAAGTTCGTGGCGGGGCTGATGGTGATGGCCGCCATCGGCTTCTTCAGCGCGGGCGTGTTCGACAAGCAGGCCGGCTTGCTCGTGGCCGCGCTGGCGATCATGGGCGCGGGCGTTATCGCTTCGATCCCCGCCTTCTGGGCGCTGCCGCCGAAGCTGGTGAGCGGGGTCGGCGCCGCGGGCGGCATCGCACTGATCAATACCCTGGGCCAGCTCGGCGGCATCGTCAGCCCCGTCATGGTGGGTCGCATCAAGGACTTGACGGGCAGCACCACGCCAGCCTTGTACGTGATCGGATGCCTGGCCCTGATCTGCGCCGCGATCCTCCTGTTCGGGCTCCCCGCGAAGCTGCGCGCAAAGGAAGACAAGCGCCCCGCCCACTGAGAACCGGGCCAGCGCAGCGCATTGCTCCGCCGCAACGCTGCGCCGAGTCCCGCCTCAGGGAATCTCGCCTCAGGGGAGCCTCCCTTGCACATGGCGATTGATGGCGTCTTCTAGAATCAACCGACAACCGACACACGAGAACGAGGTCGATCATGAACAAGGACATTCCAGTTGCCGCGCTGCAGGGCGTGCGCGTCATCGAGATGGGGCAGCTGATCGCCGGCCCCTTCGCCGGCAAGACGCTGGGCGAATTCGGCGCCGACGTCATCAAGATCGAGCCCCCGGGCAGCGGCGACCCGTTGCGCAACTGGCGCCTGATCAAGGAAGGCACCTCCGTGTGGTGGCAGGTGCAATCGCGCAACAAGCGCTCCATCGCCCTGGACCTGCGCAGCAGCGAGGGCCAGGACATCGCCAGAAAGCTCATCGCCGAAGCCGATGTGCTGATCGAGAATTTCCGGCCCGGCACGCTGGAGAGCTGGGGCATGGGCTGGGACGTGCTGTCCGCGCTCAATCCGGGGCTCGTGATGCTGCGCATCTCCGGCTATGGCCAGACCGGCCCTTACCGGGACCTGCCGGGCTTCGGCGCCATCGGCGAGGCCATGGGCGGCTTGCGCCATCTCACCGGGGAGCCGGGCCGGGTACCGGTGCGCTGCGGCATCTCGATCGGCGACACCCTTGCGGCGCTCCATGGGACCATCGGCATCCTCACGGCGCTTTACCACCGCAAGGTCAACGGCGGCCACGGGCAAGTGATCGACGTGGCCCTGAACGAGGCGGTGTTCAACGTCATGGAGAGCCTGATTCCCGAGTACAGCGCCTTCGGCGCCGTCAGGGAAGCTGCCGGCAGCGCCCTGCCCGGGATCGCTCCCTCCAACGCCTACCGCTGCAGCGACGGCTTTGTGCTGATCGCCGGCAACGGCGACAGCATCTTCCGGCGCCTGATGCAGACCATCGGCCGGGACGACCTGGCCGCCGATCCCGCGCTGGAGAACAACGCGGGGCGCGTTGCGCGCGCGGCCGAGCTGGACAGCGCCATCGAGGCCTGGACGCTCACGCGGCCGGTGAGCCAGGTCGTGGAAATCCTGGGCTCGGCGCGGGTGCCGGCGGGCAAGGTCTACACCGCGAAGGACATCGCCGAGGATCCGCATTACCGGGCGCGTGACATGATTCTTTCCCAGACGACGCGGGACGGGTTCGATGTCGAGGTGCCCGGCGTGGTCCCCAAGCTGCTGGGCACGCCGGGCTCGGTCCGCACCTCGGCACCGGGTCTCGGCGACGATACCGACGGGGTCTTGCTGGAAATCGGCTTTTCGGCCCAGGACATCGCCGCCTTGCGCGGCAGGAAGGTGGTGGCATGAATACCTGGAACGGTGCCGGACGGCACATCTACATGCAGGAAGTCGGCATGCGGGACGGCCTTCAGGCCGAACGGGCCTTCGTGCCCACCGCGGACAAGGTCGCGCTGGTGAATGCCCTGTCCCGGGCCGGCATGGCGAAGATCGAAGTGACGGCATTCGTCTCGCCCAAGGCGATTCCGGCGCTGAGCGATGCGCAGGACGTGCTGGGCGCCATCGAACGCCACCCCGGCGTTGTCTACAGCGCCCTCGTACCCAATGTGCGAGGCGCGGAGCGCGCCATCGAGGCCGGCACGGACGAGTTGAACCTGGTCATGTCCGCCAGCGAGTCCCACAACCTCGCCAACCTGAGGATGACCCGGGCCCAGTCCTTCGCTGCCCTGTCGGAGGTGGCCGGCATCGCCCGCGACGCTGGCGCCGCCGTCAACATCTCGCTGTCCTGCAGCTTCGGCTGTCCCATGGAGGGCGACGTGCCTGCGGCGGCGGTGCTCGACTGGTGTGCCCGCCATATCGAGGAAATCGGCACCCACGGCATCACCCTGTGCGACACCACCGGCATGGCATACCCGGGCCAGGTGGCCGCGCTGACACGCCGCTTCCGGGAGCGCTGGCCGGATACCGAACTGACCCTGCATTTCCACAACACCCGCGGCATGGGGCTGGCCAACGTGCTTGCGGCCATCGACGCCGGCGCCGACCGCTTCGACGCTTCGCTCGGCGGCATCGGCGGCTGCCCGTACGCCCCGGGTGCCACGGGCAACGTTTGCACGGAGGAGATCGTCCATGCGCTGCAACTCATGGACTACGACACCGGGGTGGACCTTGCCCGCGTCCTCGAGGCCGCGAGGACGCTGTCGGCCCTGCTTGGCCATGACATCCCGAGCCAGATCCTGAAGGCTGGACGCCGGCTCGACCTGCATGCGCCGCCCGCCGACTTCGCCGCCATCCGGGAGCGTGCGCACAGCCGGCCCGCAACGCCGTGAGCCCCGCGCCGCGGCAGCCGGTTCGCACTGGTTTGCGCACGCTGCCGCGGGCACGGCGCCCACGCTTCATGCCGCCGGGTCCGGCTCCCCGAATACCGCAATGCACTCCACCTCAACCCTGGCGCCAAGCGCTAGCCCGCTGGCGCCGAGTGCGCTGCGCGCAGGGTATGGCGCCTGGAAGAAATCCTTGTAGACCTCGTTGAAGATATGCCATTCGCTGATATCAGCCAGCATGATGGTGCATTTCGCAACCCGCTGCAGCGACAAGCCGTGTGCTTCGAGCGTGCCGCGGATATTCATCAGCGTCTGCCTGGCCTCTTCGCGAATCCCCCCCGGCACTAGCCGGGTGGTGCCCGGTACGATGCCCATCTGCCCGGACAGATAGAGCAGCTCGCCAACTCGCACGCCTTCGGAGAAAGGCAGCCCGGCAGGAAGAACCTTGCCTGAATTCAGGAATTCCATATTGCGCCCCGTGTCAGCAGTGGGAACCGCGAACCGCGCGCGCCGCCCGGTCGCGTCCAACCGGTTTTCAGTGTAGGGCAAGGATGCCCGGGGTTAACTAATGTGACTCCTGATGTACTGCATTCCTGGCCGCGCCGTAGCCCTCGCGGGCCTTGCCTGCCACGCCATGGGCGACGTCCCTGGCAGCGTGGCCGATGCCGCGGCCGGCGTCGCGCGCCAGCTCTCCGGTCCTTTTGACAGCATGCACGGTTGCCTGCTTGACCTCATGCGCGGCCTGGCGCGCATCGGCCCTGGCCAGCGGACTGAGCGTCAGCGTGACCAGGGCAGCCAGAATGAATTTCCGATTTTTCACGAAGGCGATTCCAACAAAAAGCGCGGCGAGCCGGCGAGCGGATGCGCGGGCATCCACCGGCGCGGGGCCGCTTGCTCACAGGGCGCTATTGTAGGCGGATTGGTCGAGGCACTGGATGCCAGCCCCGGATGACCAGGCGGGGGGCTGCGGGCAGCCAGCCGGCAGCGGGGCTGCGTGGCGGTGCCTGGCGATGGTGTTCGGTTTCAACGGCGAGGACCAGATCCTGCTGCCGGATCATGGTGCGCCTCCCGTCATGGTCCGCGCGTTCGGGACAGATCGGCTTCACTGCGGCGACCGGCCTGCATGGCTGGTTGCGCCGTGCCGCGGCTTCAGCTTCGGCCTCAGCCGGGTCAGGACTTCTTCTTGGCGACGCCGTCATTGCCCACGCGCGACTGCACCGTGCCGAACGGGCTTGCCGGCGCTGCCGGTTTCTTCGGCTGCTTTGGCTTCTTCGCTTCGCGGTTGCCGCGTAGTTGACTCTTGGCCATGGTGATACTCCTTTGGAATCCTGATGCGTTGCTTGCCGGAGGGCAGATCCAGCATACGCCGTTAATCCAAAGCAAAGGGAAATATCGTATATGGAATGCGGCCGGCCATATCTTCAAGCGATATGCCGCCATGCCGGGCTGCCCCGGATAAGCGCGAGCGTGCGGACAGCGTCCTGGCTCCCGCGCGGGTTCGCCTCAGGTCTGCACCGCCACCATCAGGGCGGGCACTGCGCTCTTGACCGTGCTCTTATGCCCAAGCCCCGTCGTGTCCTCGAGGAGAATCGCAAGCCCCGGCTTTCCCAGCAACCGCTGGCCGTCGCTCACCTCGAATTCCATCTCACCGGAGAGAAAGAAGAGCCATTGGCGTTTCGGGCTCGGGTGGAAATCGCCGAAATACGCCACTGGCACGGACAGGAACGCGTAAGCGGATGCGGGCTGCAGGCCGGAGACAAGAATCGGCGGCGCCGGAGGAACGAAATCCGTGGACGCCATGCCGAGGCAAAGGCCTTCCTCGATATGCGACTCACCTTTGGCGTCCGCGTAGAGGCGCGCGTATGTCACAGCGTTGTCCATGGTGGCTCGGCTCCTTCGGCGCGAACATGCGCTGACTGATTGTAGGACAGCGATGCCCGGCCGATGGCGGCCGCCCGCCTTGCCGACTGCGGCGACATGCTGCCGCGGCTTGCAAATGAGCCCGGCCGGGTCGCGCCTGCTTGCAGCCGATCGGCCGCTCGCGGATAGTGCACGCCGACCTACAATGACAATGCAATGCGGGGGGACAGACCAGAGCCCCCAATTTCAAGGGGCTGACAATGACTCCTGGCCGCGCGAACCAGGGCGAACCGATCAAGGTTGGCCAACTGGACATCCAGTACCTGATCGATGGAACCGCCACGGGCGGGATGGGTGCCTTCGAGATGACGGTGCCGCCCGGCTCGCAAGTGCCGCCGCCGCATAGCCACACACACAACGAAGAGTGCGTCTATGTGCTGGAAGGCGTACTTCGGTACTCGGTCGACGGCGTTGCCCGTGACCTGGCGCGCGGCGACTATATGCTCTCCCCACGCGGATCGGTCCATCACTTCAGCAATCCGCACGGTGACACGGCCCGCGCGCTGATTGTCATGACGCCCGACCTTGGCGCCCAGTACTTCCGCGACGTCGCGGCCATCATCAATGGCGGCGGACCGCCCGACCGCGCCAGGCTTGCCGAGGTCATGTCCGGGTACGGGCTGGTGCCGGCGCCGCCCGGCGCATAGCACTCGCCAGGCAATCGCTTCCAGTGATGCGGTTTCCCGCATCTCGGGTGTTTCTCACCGGAACACCCGGCCCGACTGGCGGGGGCAACTGTGACGGATCATGGACTTTGCGCGATCCGGCGCGATCGGGGTCACGCCAGGGATTGCCCATTGCCGCTGCGGCGACCTATCGTTATTTAGGTGCAGACCTCGGCGCAGGACGTCCACCCGGAAGCCCCAAGGAGAAGTCATGAGCAAGAAGTCCCATATCACGACGTATATCGTCATCGCGATGATTCTCGGCGGCGTGGTCGGTTACGCTTGCCACATCGCTTTCCCGGATCCCAAGCTCGCGAAAGACGTCGCCGGATACATCTCGATCATCACCGATGTGTTCCTGCGGCTGATCAAGATGATCATCGCGCCGCTGGTCTTCTCCACGCTCGTGATGGGCATCGCGCACATGGGAGATGCCAGCACGGTGGGGCGCGTCGGCGTCAAGGCACTCGGCTGGTTCATCACCGCGTCGCTGGTATCCCTGACGCTGGGCCTGATCATGGCCACGCTGCTGCAGCCCGGCACCAATATCGGCCTGCCGCTGCCCGAGGTGGGCGCCGCCACCAACCTCAAGACCAACGCCTTCACGCTGAAAGACTTCGTGGCCCACACGGTGCCAAAATCCGTGGCCGAGGCCATGGCCAACAACGAAATCCTGCAGATCGTGGTGTTCTCGATCTTCTTCGGCACGGCCCTGTCCACCCTGGGAGAGCGGGGCGCGCGCATGGCYGGCGTCATCGAGGACCTGGCACAGGTGATGTTGAAGATCACCGGCGCGGTCATGTGGCTGGCACCGGTGGCGGTGTTCGCCGCCATTGCATCGACGGTGACCACGCAAGGCCTGGGTATTCTCCTGACCTTCGCCAAGTTCATGGGCAGCTTCTACCTGGCCCTGATCGTGCTGTGGGGCCTGCTGACACTGGCGGGCATGGCGTTCCTCGGCAAACGGACCTTCACGCTGATCCGCCTTATCCGCGAGCCGTTCCTGCTGTCGTTCTCCACCGCAAGTTCGGAAGCCGCTTACCCGAAGATGCTGGAGGCGCTCGACAAGTTCGGGGTCAGCCGCAAGATCTCCAGCTTCGTGCTGCCGCTGGGCTACTCGTTCAACCTGGACGGGTCGATGATGTATTGCACCTTCGCCGTCCTGTTCATCGCCCAGGCGTATGACATTCATCTGCCGCTGGGCACCCAGATCACCATGCTGCTGCTCCTGATGCTCACATCGAAGGGGATGGCGGGCGTGCCGCGCGCCTCGCTGGTGGTGATCGCGGCCACGCTGAACCAGTTCAACATCCCGGAAGCGGGCCTGCTGCTGATCATGGGCGTGGACCAGTTCCTCGACATGGGCCGCTCGGCGACCAATGCCGTCGGGAACTCGATCGCCTCCGCCGTGGTAGCCAAGTGGGAAGGCCAGCTCGCGAGCGAGTCCACGCTCGGTCCCGGCGAGGGCGGCGTCGGCGGCGGGCCGGTGCCGCTGCACAAGCCGGACGCCGTGCGTGCATAGCCGTCCGGGCCCGGATCTGGGAGAAGCGCGCATGCATGCCATACAAGTACGCCGGTGGTCCCTGCCCGGCCATCCGATGCTGCAAGCGGTCGTGGCCCTGTGCATGGCGATATGCGTCGGCATCGTCTCGGCTCAGGAAGCCATCGAGCTGCGCGGCACCCTGAGGAAAGCCAAGGACACCGGCAGCCTGACCATCGGCTACCGGGAGTCGTCCCTGCCGTTCTCGTACCTGAACCAGGCCAACAGGCCGATCGGGTACGCGATCGATATCTGTACGGCCATCGTGCAAGCCGCGGGGGCAGAGGTCGGACGCGAGTTGTCGATCCAGTGGGTGCCGGTGACGTCCGAGAACCGCTTTGACGCCATTGTCTCGGGCAAGATCGACCTGGAGTGCGGATCGACCACACGCAACGCCGAGCGCCTGCAGCGCGTCGCGTTCTCGCCCGTGATCTTCATTGCCGGTACCAAGCTGATGGTGCCGCACGGCTCGCCGATCAGGTTGCCCCGCGACCTGAAAGGCAAGACGGTGGTCGCCACGGCAGGCACGACCAACGCCCAGGCGCTGGAGCGGCTGTCCGCGCGATTCGACCTGGGGCTGAAAATCATCCGCGCGCGCGACCACGCCGATGCGTTCGAGGTGCTGCGGCACGGCGGCGCCGACGCCTATGCGGGGGACGATGTGCTCCTGTACGGCATGATTGCCAAGTACGCCGCCGGCAAGAAATACGACATCACCCGCGATTTTCTCTCTTACGACCCGTACGGGATCATGCTGCGCAAGGGCGATCCCCAGTTCTCGGCTGTGGTGGACAAGGCCGTTCGCGAGCTGATCACCTCCGGAGAACTGGAGCGCCTGTACAAGCAATGGTTCCTTGACCGGCTGCCCACCGGTGAGCGCCTTGGCATCCCGATGAGCGCGCAACTGGAGGACATCATCAGCGCGACGCCGGAACCGCCGGACTAGAGACGCGCCGCAAGGACGCCAGCAACACCCGCGAACTGGTTCAGCGCTGGTCGTACTCGTCGTGGCGGCGCCACCAGACGCCTGTCTCGTTGCGCCCCCTGGGGGCACGGTCGAGCCACTGGTACATGCCCCAGAGCCCGTCCAGTCCGCGCGCATAGGTGGAATAGGTGTGATAGACGACGCCGTCCTCCAGCACGAACACGCTCATGCCCGGCCTGTCGCGCGAGAACGTCGGCGCGTCGGTCCCGCATGTGGCTGCGATCCGGGCGACCGGCTCCGGGACCCGGGTCGCGTCCATCGCATGGCCGGCGCGCCGGTAGTTGTATTCGATGTCCCCCGCACGCTGTTGCGCCTCGGTAAACGAGACGTTGAAGTCGAAGTTGAAGTCGCTGTCGAGCGAGGACGCCCAGGGAAACGTCCATCCCATCCGCCGCTGGTACGCCTGCAGCTTCGCGAGCGGAGCCCGCGACACCGCCATGAGCGTGACGTCGTGGTTCGCCAGGTGGACGACGAAGCCGTCGAAACCGTCCGCGATCGCCGAGCAGGACGGGCAACCCGCCGTGTAGTCGGGCCCGAACATGAAGTGATAGACAAGGAGCTGCGAGCGTCCCCCGAAGAGGTCTGCCAGCGAAGCGCTCCCCTGCCCGGTCTCGAATCGGTACGCCTTGTCGACCCGGACCCACGGCAGCGCCTGACGTTGCCGCGCCAGTTCGTCGCTGCGCCGCGTCAACTCCTTCTCCGCCTCGAGCAGCTCGAACCGCGCTGCCAGCCACGCTTCGCGTGTCCCGGTCATGTGTCCTGTCATCGTTCTCTCCTTGGCTGTCCTGCGTCGTTCTTTCGGTTCCCGGTACGACGTGCTGGCCGGGGGTCGTGTGCTAGATTAGTACCGGGCATCGAACGGTGGGAGTGACAAGTTTGGCGGGATTCAGATGGACTCGCTGATCACGGCCGCGGCGCGTGCGCTCGCCGCGGGTGATCCCCTCGGCGCGCTGAACCGGATCGCCTTGCGCGACGACGCCCCTGCGCTTGCGCTTCGCGGCATCGCGATGGCGCAGCTCGGCGATCTCGCTCGCGCGAAGGCGCTGGTGCGAAGCGCGGCACGCGCCTTCGGCCCGAAAGAGGCCGTGGCCCGCGCGAGGTGTATCGTCGCCGAGGCCGAGATCGCGCTGGCCTCGCGCGAGCTGGGCTGGCCTGCGAAGGCGCTCGACGCGGCGCGGGCGACGCTCGAGGCGCACGGCGACCGCGTAAACGCTGCCCATGCGCGCCATCTCGAACTCCGGCGCCTCCTCCTGATCGGGCACCTCGACGAGGCCGAGCGTGCGCTCGCCGGGCTCGACCCCGCGCCCTTCCCGCCCGCGGCGCGGGCCGCCCACGAACTGGTCGTTGCCGGCATCGCGATGCGACGCCTGCGCACGCAGGCGGCGCGCGCCGCGCTCGCCCGGGCCGGGCGGGCCGCGCGTCTCGCAGGTATCCCCGCGCTGGCGGCGGAGGTCGAAAGCGCGCGCCTCGTCCTGGACACGCCCGCGGCGCGCCTGATCGCGCGTGGCGAGCAACGACTCCTCCTGCTGGAGGAAGTCGAGGCGTTGCAGGCGTCGCAGGCGCTCGTGGTGGACGCGTGCCGCCATGTCGTGCGCGACGCGGGCACGGTGGTGTCGCTCGCAAGGCGTCCGGTGCTGTTCGCGCTCGCCCGCGCACTGGGCGAAGCCTGGCCCGCAGACGCGCCGAGGGCCACGCTCGTCGCGCGGGCGTTCCGCGCGAAGCTCGCCGATGAATCTCACCGCGCGCGGTTGCGAGTCGAAGTCGGGCGACTTCGCACGGTGCTCGGGACGCTGGCCGGCGTGAGCGCGACGAAGCGGGGATTTGCGCTGGTACCGCGTCGCGCATGCGAGGTCGTGGTGCTGGCGCGGCCGGTCGAAGAGGCGCATGCGGCAATGCTGGCATTGCTCGCCGACGGCGAGACGTGGTCGAGTTCGGCCCTGGCGCTTGCGCTCGGAGCCAGCCAGCGCACCGTGCAGCGGGCGCTCGACTCGCTTGCGGCAGCCGGCAAGGTACAGTCGTTTGGTCGCGGGCGCGCTCGTCGCTGGCTGACCCCACCCGTGCCGGGATTCGCGGCGACCTTGTTGCTCCCCGATCCACTACCAGGTGACTAGGATGGAAGCATGAAGCGATCAGCAGCCGAAATTCTCCGCGAATACGGGCCCTTTCCGGGTGTCGACCATGTGCATGGCGTCACATATGACGGCCAGCGCGTCTGGCTGGCTGCCGGAGACAAGCTCAACGCCTTCGATCCGGCAAGCGGGGAGACGCTGCGCTCGATCGATGTCGCCGCGCAGGCGGGAACGGCCTTCGACGGCCGGCACCTGTTCCAGATCGCCGGCGATCGCATCCAGAAGATCGATCCGGACACCGGCCGCGTGCTCGCCACCATCCCGGCGCCCGGCGGCGGCGGCGACTCGGGGCTGGCGTGGGCCGAAGGGACGCTCTGGGTGGGCCAGTATCGGGACCGCAAGATCCATCAGGTCGATCCCCTGACAGGGGCGATTCTCCGCACCATCGCGTCCAACCGCTTCGTCACCGGGGTCACCTGGATCGACGGGGAACTGTGGCACGGCACCTGGGAAGATGAGGCGAGCGATCTGAGGCGGGTCGATCCGCGCACGGGCGAGGTCCTGGAGAGCCTCGAGATGCCGCCTGGCGTCGGCGTATCGGGGCTCGAGTCCGATGGCGGCGACCAGTTCTTCTGCGGAGGCGGAAGCAGCGGCAAGGTCAGGGCCGTCCGCCGGCCCAGGCCAGGCCTGGCGGACGGCAGCGGCCCCGCGATTCCCGCCGGCTCCGCTGGCGAGTAAGCGGGGCGGCCGGCAGCTTCAGTCGACCTGCGCGTTCGATTGCTTGACGACGGCGGTCCACTTCTGCATCTCGCCATTCACGAAGCCAGGCAATTGCGCCGTCTCCAGCGTGGCAGCCTCCAGGCCCTGCGCCGCCAGTTGCTTCTGGACGGCCGGATCCTGCAGTACCGCCTGCATCGTCTGCACCAGGCGGGTCCGCGCCTGGGCACCGAGTCCGGCCGGGCCGGCCAGCATGAACCAGGCCGTCAGGTCGAAGCCGGGATAGCCCGACTCGGCCACCGTCGGCACGTCAGGCGCCGCCACCGAGCGGCGCTGGCTGCTTGCGGCCAGCGCGCGCAGCTTGTGGCCCTTGAGGTAGGGCAGCACGGCCACCGGGTGATAGAACATGAAGTCCACCTGCCCGCCCAGCACCGCGGTCAACGCCTGGCCGCCTTCCTTGAACGGCACGTGCGTCATGCTCACGCCCGCCATCGACTTGAGCAGTTCGCCCGCCAGGTGGCCGGAGGTACCGCTGCCCGCCGAGCCGAACGACAGCTTGTCCGGATGTGCCTTGGCGTAAGCGATCAGGTCGGCCAGCGTCTTGTACGGCGCGTCCTCGCGGACCACCAGCAGCGTCGGCGTATAGCCCGGGATGCCGATGAACGAGAAGTCCTTGCCCGGATCGTACGGCAGCTTGCGATAGAGCGCCTTGTTGATGGCGAGCGTGCCGACGGTGCCCATCGTGAGCGTATAGCCGTCGCCCTTGGACTTGGCGACATAGTCGGTGCCGATCGCGCCGCCCGCGCCAGCCTTGTTCTCCACCACGATCGGCTGGCCGAGTTTCTTGCCCATGGCCTCGCCGATGATGCGCGCGGTGATGTCCGTGGACGTGCCGCCGCCAAACGGCACCACCAGCCGTACCGGCCTGGAGGGATAGTCGTCGGCCCGGGCAAGGCCGGCGATGAGGGTGAAGGCAGCCATCGCGGCTGCCGCCGTCAGTATCTTCTTCATGTCTCCTCCTTTGCGGATTGTCAGGAACCGGTCTGTGCCGGACTTCCCGTTTGCGCCAGTGCGGCGCGGACTTCTTCGCGAACCTGTTCGTTATGCTCGCCCAGCAACGGCGGCGCCATCACATCCAGCGCGCGCTGCCCGTCGAACGACACCGGACTGCGTACCGTCCTGAATTCCCCGAGCGTGGGATGCTGCCCCGTGACCAGCAGTTGCAGGTGCCTGGCCTGCGGGTCTTCCAGCGCCTCGCTGGTGTCGTACATCGGCGCGTGCGGCACATCCTCCGCCTCCAGCCGCTCGCACCATTGTGCCCGCGGGCGCTGGCGGAACAGGCCGCCGAGCAGGTCGATCAGCGCCTCCTGGCTGCCAATGCGCGCTTCGCGCGTGGCAAAGCGCGGGTCCTTGAACAGGTCCGGGCGCTCGATGGCGTTGGCCAGCCCCTGCCAGAATTTCTCGGGCGACGACATGTGCAGGGCGATCCATTTGCCGTCGCCGCACTCCAGCACATACGACTGCGACACACTGGGGCGGCTGTACGGACCCATGACTTCGCCGGCCGAATAGTAATGCGTGAAGGCGTCGAGGTTGAAATGGCTCATCGCCTCCAGCATCGACACTTCCACCTTGCGGCCCACGCCGGTGCGGTTGCGCTCATGGAGTGCGCCAAGGATGCCGTACGCGGCGTAGAAACCCGTCATCGCATCGGCAATCGCCGGGCCGACCACGCGCGGATTGGCCGGGTTGACCAGCAGGTTCAGGAAGCCGCTGGCCGCCTGCGCCACCGTGTCGTAGCTCGGGCGCGACGCTGCCGGCCCGGTGGCGCCAAAGCCGCTGATGGCGCAATAGATGAGGCGCGGATTGAGCTCGCGCAAGCGCGCCTCCCCTGCGCCCAGGCGCTCCGCCGCGCCGGGGCGGAAGTTCTGGATATAGACGTCGGCGTCTCGCACCAGATCGTCGAAGACCTGCAGGTCCTCGGGATGCTTGGTGTTGAGGGTGATGCTGCGCTTGTTGCGGTTGTAGGTCTGGAAATGCGGGCTGTAGAGCCCTCCCTTGAACGCGCGGAACGGGTCACCGGTCTCGGGCTGCTCGATCTTCACGACGTCGGCACCGAGGTCGCCAAGCAGCATGCCGGCGGCGGGTCCGGTAATAAAGGTCCCCTGTTCCAGGACCTTGACGCCTTGCAGGACTTTGATCATCTGAAGCTCCGTCTACGGTCAGGCTTGCGGGTCGAAGCCGGCGGGCGTCTCGCCGGTGTAGACCACTTCGCGCGTAGCCTGGTACGACAGCGCAAAGCCGATCGAGTGGCGCAGCTCTTCGCTCAGGTGCGCGATCAGGCCGCCGGTGCGCGCCAGGATCGGCACGCCCTTGAGGGCATTGAGCGGAAAGCCCACGCCCAGCAGCACGGCCGGAATCGCCGCCGAGACGTTGAGGCTGAGCTCCTTGCCGACAATGCCGGGGATGACGGATTCCACGGCATCGGCGATATCGATGTAGGTGGTATCGGCGCCCGCCTCGCGCGCCACGTTGATCAGCGCGGCCACGCGCGGATCGCGCGCCTTGTGCAGCGGGTGGCCATAGCCGGGGATGGCGCGGCGCGCCTCGCGCCAGGCGTGGACAACGGCCTTGGCCGCCTGCTCGATGGTCTCGCCGCCCGCCATGCGCTCGCGCACTTCCGTAAACAGCACGCCGGCGGTCTCTGACGCGCCCAGGATGACCGAGCCGCAGCCGAGGATGCCGGCCGCCACCGCGCCCTGCAGCGCATCGGGCGCCGCGGCCAGCGTCATGCGGCTGGCCTGCACGCTCGGCACCAGCCCGTGCTCTGCAATGGCGACCAGCGTCGCGTCCACCACCTTGACCGCGGCGGCGTCGGGCCGCTTGCCCGTGACCAGGAAGTAGAAGTACTCGGTAAAGCTGAGCTTGCCGATCAGGTCCTGGCACAGGTCCGCGCCGCGGACCACGATGGTTTCCGTGCTGGACGTGCTGATGGCGGTCTGCGGGATGGTTTCCTTGCCGATCTTCATGGTGGTGGGGTCTCCGTTGGTATAGGGCTGGTCTGGCTAGTCTATGGGCACCGCCATCACAGATGGAAATGATTAATTTCACTCAAAACCATCGATGGCATCTATGTAAGATAGCGGGATCCCCGAACCCTGCTGGCAGCACCCCATGGAACTCCGACATCTGCGCTACTTCGAAGCGCTGGCCGAAACCTTGAATTTCACGCGCGCGGCAGAGCGCGTGCATGTGACGCAATCAACACTGTCGCACCAGATCCGGCAACTGGAGGAAGAGATCGGCCAGCCCCTGTTCGACCGCGTCGGCAAGCGCGTTTCCATGACGGAGGCCGGCGAGACCCTGCTGCTCCATATCGGCCCGGCGCTGCGGCAGGTGGACCGCGCCATCCATGCCGTGCGCGACGAAAAGGAGCCGCTGGTGGGCGAGGTCCGGGTCGGCGCGACGCATAGCTTCAATATCCGGCTGATCCCGCAGTGCGTGTCGTTGTTCCTGGGCCGCTACCCTTCGGTGCGCGTGATCGTGGAAGAGCTGAGCGCGGCCGATATCACCGAGCGCCTCGCTGAGGGCAAGCTCGACCTGGGCGTGTCATACCGGCCGGCGCAGGCCGATGCGCTGTTCTTCGAGCCGCTGTACAACGAGGAAATGAAGCTGGTCGTGAGCGACCGCCACCCCATGGCCGGCCGAAAGCGTGCGCGCATGGTGGAGCTGCACGGCATGCGCATGGTGCTGCTGCCCTCCTACTTTGCCACCCGCCAGTTGCTCGACGAGTGCTTCCGGGCGGCTGCGGCGGAACCCCAGGTCATCGCCGAGCTCAATTCGATCGCGCCAATGCTGGAGTTGGTGCGCCAGACCGATATCGCGGCCGTGATCGGCGCAAGCGCGGAGTCCGATGGCGAAGGCCTGCGCTTCATCGCGCTAGAAAGCCCCACGCCGCAGCGCACGCCAGGCCTGCTCTGGAAGCGTGGCGCAGCGCGCGCGGTACCCGTGCGGTTTTTTGCCACCACGGTACGGCGCGTGGTGGAGCGGCTCGGACAGAAAGGCTGAGGGCGATCTCGCCGGCAACGCCCTGTCGTGCCGCAACGCGGCCTGCCGAAGCGGATCTCCGCGCCGGGCTATTCCCTCACCTTCCCGGCGGCCTGGTCAATCCGGCCCCTTACGACGCCAATCGCCTGCTTGAGCGCGTAGACATCCTGGAAGTAGCGATGCGGAATCCGGATCTGGCTGGCATGCGCATCGATGTTCTCGATTTCATCGCGCCATTGCGCAATCTGGTCCGGGGTCGGCTGCCCGTTTTTCCATATTTCATCTTCCAGCGCCTTGATTTCGCGATACCAGACCACGAGCCGGTTCTTGATCCGCGCCTCCGCCATGCGCGGCAATGCCTGCAGCAGGCCCAGCAGCAAGGCCATGAAGGGAAGCAGGATCAGCAGGCGCCGTTCGATAAAGCTGGCAAGCCAGAATGGAAGGTAGCGCTGCAGGAAAGGACGACCCGATCTGAAGTAGCGGGTGCTTTCGTCCGAGACGGGAAATTCATCGCTGTTCAGGTTGGGAAACGTGCCTAGCGGCGTGAAGTAGTCCTCGCCGCCGTGGACGGTCCTGGCCGCTTCCAGCAGCAGGTAGACCAGGGCCGGATGCAGCGTGTCCTTGGACACGAGCAGGGCCGTGGCCGCCAGCAGCGTGACGTCAGCCTGCGGGAGATCGTTGACGATGCTGGTCGAGGCGCGCGGGAAGACAATCTTGGAGAGAGACGGGAATTTCTGCACCAGGGCATCGGCCTGGGCAAAGCTCATCAGCTTCAGGTCACTGTTGAGCAGCGTCTGCTGCATCTCGGCATCCGGCCTGCCGATAAAGAACGCCGCATCCAGGCCACCCTCCTCGAGGCCTTGATATGCCTTGGCTGCATCCATTTCCAGCAACCTGGTATTGCCGTCGGTGACGCCACTATGCGCGAGCAAGACCCGGGCGACGTTGAGCAAGCCGCTGCCCGGCACGCCGATGGCGACCCTTTTGCCGCGCAATTGTGCCAGCCGGTCGACGGTGATGCCGCCACGGTAAAACACCCAGATCGGTTCATACGAGATGGCAGCGATGGTCTGCAGGCGGTCGGTTTCCTCCGGACTGGCGGTGCCCGACTGGATAAAGCCCACTTCGTATTCGCTGCCCGGATTCTTCAGCCGCGCGTAATTCTCGACCGAGCCGGACGAACTGCGGATATCGAGCTTGATGCCGTCGCGCTTGAGGATGGGGGCATAGCGATCGGCGAAGCCGCGGTAGATGCCCTTGTCCGCCCCGGTCGTGATGACGATCGTGCGCTGGATGGCGGGCTTGAGCACTGTCGCCAGCCCCCAGGCCAGCGCGGCCAGCAGCAGTATCGCGCCAATGACGAGAAGCCGCCGGCGCCCCGGTGTCATGGGGGTCTTCTGGCTACGGTGAAGCGCTGGGTTCTGCCTGGGCATCGTTTGGCCTCTCTTGCCAGCCCGCTCCCGCGCCGGGCGGGCCAGGAGCAAGCGTTTGCGTGGCGGCGTTGCTGGAAGCCACCGCTGACACGAGGAAGGTCGTCGCCCTGGCCGCAACGGCCGGGCGATCCTTGCCCGCTCGCTCCGGGCCGGCGCCTGATACTTTTTTTCCCGTCAGGACGGCCCTGGCATCTCGTCAAGCACCGCACGAACGAAGGCGCCCATCGAGGCGAGCGATCGGCGGCCAGCATCGACCTGTTGATAGAACAGGCTCCACGCATGAATCATGTCAGGCCAGAGTTCCAGCCTGGCTCGCAAGTTCGCCTCGCCCGCCCGCTGGGCGAGACGGATCGAATCGTCGAGCAGCGTTTCTGCCGTGCCGACCTGAATCAGCATCGGAGGAAGCCCGGTGAGATCGGCATGAACCGGCGAGACAAGCGGCATGCGCGGACTGGCGCCGTTCAAATAGGCCGCCGCCGCTTCGAGCAGGTATGGCTTCTGGATCAGGGGATCCACGGCTGCCTTGGTCACCATGGACTCGCCGGTCATTTCCAGATCGGTCCATGGCGAACTCAACCACGTGCAGGCAGGAAGGGGAATGCCCAGGTCTCGCAACGAGACGAGCGTCGCCAACGCCAGTCCGCCGCCTGCGCTTTCCCCGGCCAGTGCAATGTTCGCGGGTTCATAGCCCTGCGACAGCAGAAATCGATACCCGGCGATCGCATCCTCCAGGGCAGCGGGAAACGGGTGCTCGGGCGCAAGCCTGTAGTCCAGAGCCAAGGTGCGGGTCCGTGCCTCTCGCCCAATCTGCGCGACCATGTGCCGGTGGCTGAGAAGAGAGCCCGAGATATACGCCCCCCCATGGAGAAACACCAGGACCCGCGCCGGATCGGCCGCGGGTGTCATGGTCCATTCGGCGGGAACGCCGTCGACATTGGCGGCCTCGACCTGCACGTCCGGCGCCACGGGATAGCGGCCGAGCAACGAGTCCAGACGCTTGCGCCGTTCGGAAAGCTCGCCCGGACGGGGCTGGCTTGCCAGTAGGTTGCGGACAGCTTCGATCTGGGGATCGGACATCTTGCGGCTCCTGGAGGAGGACGATCGGAAGACGTGGCGGGAGGCCTCCGACCGTTGGCCTTGCCGGCCATGCAGCGTGCCGCGCGCGGCAGAGCGAACTCTCAACACTTTAGGCTGCACGGTCGGTAAATTCAAAGAGGCCGGAACGCGATGCCATGGGCACCATGGATGTCCGGCGCGAAACACTGGCGAGTTGCCTCTCGTCTCTGCCCGCCCTGCTTGGCAGAGACCGTAGCGCAAGGGGTAGGTCAATGAACGATGCCGAGGCCGCACTCTCACGCGGTACGTTGTTGGGCGACGCGACCAACGTCGGTTCGGAGCCAGCGCGCAGAAAATCGGCGCCATCTAGCCGGATGCCGCGCTTTCGCCACTCTCGAGCCGATCGAATCGAGCTCGGCGAGGGCGCGGCCGTTGTCGCGCAGATTCACGGCGTGCTCTGCGCACGCCAGCAACTTGCTCGCGCTACGCTCTAGGCTGCCACACTGCCGACGCAAGTCCCGCACCCTGCCGCACCCTGCCACATCCGCCCGCCGTTGCCGGCGGCCAGCGCCGCGATGCATCCCGCGCAGCTAGGCATCGAGCGCCCACACGTCGCGTAGCGCGTCCCGCATGGCGATGATTGCCGGGTCCTGCTCGCGCGCTTCCTGGTACAGCAGGCACAGACGGGTATCGCGCTCGTAGCCGCTCAGCCGGATCGCTTCGCCCGCGGCCTCGGCCCGTTGCGCCAGCTCATCGCGCAGCAGGCCGATTCCCACGCCGGCGGCCACCAGCGCGCCGATCAGCGCTTCGTGATCGGCCTCGACAGTGCCGGCCGGATGAATGCCCGCCTGCGCGCAGATCTCCGCCATCATCTCCTGGTGCGCACTGTCCGGCGTCATGCGAAGCCAGGGCAAGCGGGCCAGTTCTTGCGCATCGGCACCGCCAAGGCGCGCGCCCCACGATGGCGGCGCCACCAGGCAAAAGCTCAGCGACTTCAGGAGCAGCGCACGCGCGCCCCTCGGCGTTGTCCTGGCGACCAGGATGGCCGCATCGATCTCGGAACTCTGCAGCGCCGCCCGCAGCCATGGCGTGCGTCCGACCTGCAGGTCGATCTTCAGCCCGGGATACTGCGTGACCATATGCTGCATGAAGGGTCCGATGCGCAGCATCGCAGGATCCAGCATCACCACGCCGACACGCAGATGGCCCTCGATCTGGCCACGCAAACCCTTCGCGGCGTTCACGAAGTTGCCAAACGCTTCGATCGCGCTCTCTGCGCGGCCCAGGAGTTCCTGCCCGCTCTGCGTCAGCGTGACCGATGATGTGGAACGCGACAGCAGGCGAACCCCGAGATCCTCTTCAAGCTGCCTGAGCTGGCCGCTGACGGCGGGCTGCGTGATGTGCAGCGCCTCGGCGGCCCTCGTGACGCTGGCCAGGCGCGCGACCGTGACGAAGGTCCTGAGTTGACGGATATCCATGGCGAAACCTGATGAGTGGCGCCCCTGCGCCGGGGCCGATGGCGCATCGCGCCGGGAGCGGGATTTCACCTTCGCGGCACGGGAAAGCCGCAAAAGCCTGGCTTATGAGCTTCATCGCGATATGTGATTTCCGGTGTGCGGACACGAACATTATTCTGGAACACGCCAGGCGCCACAACCCGGGAGCAACCCAGGGTGCGAGGAGCGCCGAAGGCCGAACACAAACCAGAAGGAGACCTCATGGATACGAACCCTGCCACCGGCAATGGCCCCGACGAAAATATGCCGGCATTGTGCCGCCTGAGCGCGAGCGAAGCCGTCAGGCTGCTCAGGCAAGGGGAAATCGCGCCCCTGGATCTGGTGGACGCCGCGATCGCGCGCATCGAGGCGGTCGATCCGGTGATCAACGCTTTGCCGATTCGCTGCTTCGAGGCAGCCCGCAAGGTTGCGAAGGACTTCACCAGGCCCGCCGACGACGTCGCGGGCGATCCTGGCTGGCTGGCCGGCCTGCCGATCGCGGTCAAGGACTATAACGACCTGGGCGGCTGCCCCACCACTTACGGGTCGCCCATCTACGCGAATCGCATCGCCGCGCGCTCGGACCTGACCATCGCGAACCTGCAGCGGCATGGCGCCATTGCGCTGGCCAAGTCCAACGTTCCCGAGTTCGCCGGCGCCAATACGTTCAATACCGTATTTGGCGCCACGCGCAACCCCTGGAATACCGCACTGACGGTGGGCGGATCGTCCGGCGGCTCGGCCGCGGCGCTTGCCGCCGGCATGGTCTGGCTCGCCACCGGCAATGACCTGGGCGGCAGCCTGCGCATCCCTGCGAGCTACTGCGGCGTCGTGGGCATGCGCCCGAGCGTGGGGCGGGTGGCGCGACCGGAGTCGGTGGTCCCCTTCGACCCGCTCTGGGTGGAGGGGCCGATGGGACGCTGCGTCGCGGATGTCGCCCTGATGCTCGACGCGCAGGCGGGATTCGATGCGCGCGATCCGCTCTCGCTACCACGCCCGCAAGTCCCTTTCTCGCATGCGGTCCGCCGTCCTGTCGCGCCGGTCCGGGTCGGCTACAGCGCGGACCTCGGCATTGGCAAGGTGGATGCCGAGGTCGCGGCGCTGTGCCGGGCAGCGGCCCTGCGCTTCGCGGATTTCGGCACCGTCGTGGACGATGGCCAGCCAGACCTTGCCGGCGGCTTCGAGGCCTTCCAGACCTTGCGCGCCAACCTGGTTGCCGCCGTCAGGGGCCCCCTGCTCGAAGCACACCGCGAACACATCTGCGAGGAGATCGTCTGGAACATCGAGAAAGGCCGCAAGCAGAGCGGCGAGGATGTGGCGCGCGCAGAACGCTTGCGCGGCGAGCTGTTCATGCGCGTTGGCGCCTTCTTCGCGCATCACGACCTGTTGATCTGCCCGACGGTGGCCGTGCCCCCGTACCCCGTCGCGCAGCGCTATCCGACGCAGATCAATGGCGAGCCGCTGGGCTCGTATATCGACTGGATGTATCTCACCTTCGTGCTGACGCTGACCGGCTGCCCCGCGATCTCGGTTCCGATCGGGCTGACTTCCGACGGCCGTCCGGTCGGCCTGCAGTTGCTGGGACGGCCGCGCGGCGACTTCGACCTGCTGTCGGCCGCCGCGCTGCTCGAACAGACACTTGGCATGGCAAGCCAGGTACCGCGCAGCCCGCGCCTGGCCGGGGCGCTGTAGCCCTGTGATTTCCGCACCGGCAGGCAAGCGTGCTGGCACGCCAGCCGCTTCGCCTCCCGGGGAAGACTGTGCAACGTGAGAGGCAGGATCATGTCAGTTCAAGAAAAGCAGTGCATCGCCGGCTCCGGCAGCCAGCAGATCGACAACCATGCATACCAGGCACCGCTGCTGGAGCGTCTGGCGCTGCGCGTCACCGCGTGGTGCGAAAAGTGGTATCCCGATGCCTACGTCTTCGTGGCGCTGACCGTGCTGGCGGTGGCGCTCGGGGCGCTGGCGATCGGCGCGTCGCCCCGCGCGGTCTCGGTGGCGTTCGGCAATGGGTTCTGGAGCCTGATCCCGTTCACCATGCAGATGACCATGGTCGCGATTACCGGCTACGTCATTGCCTCATCCCCGCCCATGGCCAGGCTGGTCGCCCTCGCCGCGCAGGTGCCAAGGAACGGCAGGACAGCGGTGGCCTATGTCGCCCTGGTCAGCGTGCTGGCCTCGCTGCTGCACTGGGCGATCAGCCTGGTCTTCGCAGGCCTGCTGGCCAAGGCCCTGGCGCGGCGCGAATCGTTGCGGATGGACTATCGCGCCGCCGGCGCGGCGGCCTACCTGGGCCTCGGCGCGACCTGGGCCATGGGCCTCAGCTCGTCCGCGGCGCAGTTGCAGGCCAACCCCGCCAGCATCCCGGCGAGCCTGCTGCCCATCACCGGCGTGATCCCGTTCAGCGAGACCCTCTTCCTGTGGCAGAGCCTGGTCATCACGTGCGCACTGGTAGCCGTGTCCACGCTGATCGCCTACTGGACCGCGCCTTCGCCGGCACGGGCCAGGACCGCAGCGGATCTCGGCGTGCAGATCGAGCCGGTCGACTACACCATGGCGCCACGCACCCGGCCGGGCGAATGGCTCGAATACAGCCCCTTGCTTACCCTGGGCATCGTGGCGCTCGGGCTCGGCTGGGTCTGGACCGAGTTCGCAGGCAAGCACTGGCTGATCGCCATCTCCGGGCTCAATACCTATAATCTCATCTTTCTCTTGCTTGGCATGCTCCTGCACTGGCGCCCCAGGAGCTTTCTCGGCGCAGTCACCAAGGCCGTGCCGACGACCGCCGGCGTACTGATCCAGTTTCCGCTGTATGGCGCCATCGCCGGCATGCTCACGATGGCAAAGGGGGCAGGCGGAGAGTCATTGACGCACCACCTCTCGACGCTGTTCGTCAGCGTCGCGTCGACCGACAGCTTTCCCCTGCTGATCGGAGCGTATTCCGCGGTGCTCGGCTTTCTCATGCCCTCCGGCGGCGGCAAGTGGATCATCGAAGCGCCCTACGTCATGCAGGCCGCAAACGACCTCCATGTGCACCTCGGCTGGGCGGTGCAGATCTACAACGCGGCCGAGGCCCTGCCAAACCTGATCAATCCGTTCTGGATGCTGCCGCTGCTGGGCATATTGGGACTGAAGGCCCGCGACCTGGTCGGATTCACCTTTGCGCAACTGCTGACGCATGCGCCGCTGGTATTGCTGCTGCTGTGGTTGCTGGCCCCCACCCTGGCCTACCATCCGCCGCTGCAGCCATGACGCGGCACTGGCGTGCTTGCTGCCGCGCTCTCCGGGCAGCACGATACGCGCCAGTCCCGTGGGGCAATCCGGCATTGCCCCATCCGATCGAAAATTCCCGCCCGGCCGACATGAGTACAATCACCGCCGGGCGCGCAATCACGCGCCCTAAGAAAGCAAAAAAATAAGGGGGAACAAGAAGAATGGCAGTCCTGCAACTCAAGAACCAATTACTCGGCCTGGCGCTGGCCCTTGCCGCACAGGCAGCGCTCGCGGCAACCTGCGCGCCGGACTACCGCGGCACCGTCAACTGCCCGAGCAACTCCGCCTGCATGATGACCCGCTCCGGCGAGGTGCGCTGTGCGAAAGACGGCGGCGGCATCGCGCTGGACCGGGAAGGCGATGCCCGCTGCGGCGCGGGCCGGTGCGCACTCGACATGAAGGGCAATGTGCAGTGCTCCACGGCCGTGGGCGGCGGCGCGAGCCTTGACAGCTCGGGGGCGGTGGTCTGCGATGCGGGATGCCGGGCAGGATCGGGGTCGGCCTGTTCTTCACCGAGGTAAATCGCTGCTCGCGCCGCCTTGCGCGGCGCCCCGCATCGCAGCGGGGCCGGCGGCGCCCGCCTGCCAGCCGCCTTCGTCAGTCCGGCTTGATCCCCCCGCGCTTGACGACCTCTGCCCAGCGCCGGGTGTCATCCGTCACGACTTTCTGCAACGCCCCCGGATCGCCGCAGGTAGGTACCGCGCCCAGTTGCGCGAAGTGGGTGCGCGTCTCGGGCAGCTTGCACAGCGCCACCAGTTCGCTCGACAGTTTCTCGATGCGGGCCGCCGGCGTCCTGGCCGGGGCCATCACGCCCACCCATACGGGCGCCTCGAGCCCCTGCAGGCCGGTGACATCGCTGACGGTAGGCAGGTTCGCCAGCCCCGGCAGCGATGTCCGGGAGAACGTGCCGAGCAGGCGGGCCTTGCCGCTCTCGACCATCGGCTCGATCGAGGCCGCACTGGTCATCAGCAATTGCACCTGCCCGCCCAGCAGGTCGGTCAGCGCCGGACCGGCGCCGCGATAGGGCACGTGCAGCAGGCGGACGTTCGCCGCCTGCGCCAGCAGTTCGCCACTGAGATGAGACACCGTGCCGTTGCCGGTGGAGGCGAAGCTGACCACACCGGGATGCGCCCTGGCGTCCTTCAGCACGTCGCCCAGCGTCTTGTAGGCGCTGTTGGCACGCACGGCGACGGTCATCGGCGTATCCGCGATCAGCGCCACGGGCGCGAGGTCTTTCTGCGGCGAGTAAGGCAGCCTGGGGTTCAGCGACGGTGCGATGGAAATCGCGCCGCCCGTGGCCAGCAACACCGTGGTTCCGTCCGCCGGGCCCTTGGCCACGTAGTCGGCGGCCAGCATGCCGCCAGCCCCGACCTTGTTTTCCACGATGACCGGCACGCCCAGGCGGCTCCCGAGCTTTTCGCCGAGATAGCGGGCAATCACGTCCTGCGACCCGCCCGTAGCGAAGGGCACGATGATCCGCAGCGGCTTCCCGTCGGTCTGCGCAAGCGCCGGCGAGAGCAGCATGGCTGCGAAGGAACATAGCGCGAAAAGCTTGACGGACGATCTCATCTAATTTCCCAAGGTAACGTAAGCAATGCGTTCGAACGGTGCCGGCGCCCAGCCGCCAGCGCAACCGGCCGCGAGAACAGAATCCTCGCACAAGTCGGCCGGAGATCGTTGGATCCAGGCCAACGCATTGGTCCCGCTGTTGGGCGGAACCCGTCATCCGTTGCGCGATTTGGGCCGGCCCGCGCACCCGATACGCCCTGGAAGGATGGCATGGCCTGTGCATAGTGAATCGAAGGCCGGGCGCCAGCCACGCGCTTCGCGCGCTGGGCGCGGTGGGCCACTCACAAGGAACAAGCCATGAACGCCAGATCCCTCTATACCGTCTTCGCCATCACCGCGGCACTGACAGCCGCGTTCCTCGCCGGCGAGACGGTCGCGCTCACCAACAATATCGACGCAGACAAGCTCAGCACCGTCATCGACAACGCCAGCCATGCCGATCCCGATGCCGACGGCGAACACGCCTTGGCGGCAGCGGCACGAGGATGCAGCGGCGGGCAGGATGCCAGGCTTCACGTATATGGAGATTGAAGGGCCTGATCCCTGCCATGTCGCCACGGCCTGGACGCGCCAACGAATGGCGAACTCGGCAAAGGTGCGGGATGGCATTGTCCCTTTGAACCGGGACAGGAGATCAGCCTGCAAGCTGGTGCGCGCGCCGCGAACGTCGGCGCAGGAAAGTGGTGCCCATGGGCAGGATCGAACTGCCGACCTCTCCCTTACCAAGGGAGTGCTCTACCACTGAGCCACATGGGCAATTGCTCTAATGCATTTAGCAATGGAGCGGGAGACGAGTCTCGAACTCGCGACCTCAACCTTGGCAAGGTTGCGCTCTACCAACTGAGCTACTCCCGCGTATTGGCATCCCGACCTGAACTCGAACCAGGGACCTGTGGATTAACAGTCCGCAGGCCTCGGTGGATCAAGCCCTGCTTCGGGGGAGCCGAAGTATATCGCAAAAAAACCCGCATGGATTGCGGACTTTCCAATTTTTTTGTCCGGCATCTTCTGCCTCCCCCAGCGCCTTCATTTCCGGTACATCACAACATGATCAAGTTCTGCAGATTGTCCACGAAGCCCGGCGTCATCCGTTACAGGCTGGCCAGCACGCATGCTGTCCCGGCGCGACGAAGGGGAAGCACGGGCAAGGCGGCACGATCGCTGCCGGGGACATGGCCAACGTCACGTATCGGGGGGATGATCCCGGACTATCGCGGGCACCCCTTGCGGGTCATGCGCGGGGACTTGCGAACGCCGCTGGCTTTGCTTGCGCAGTCCGCATTTCTTTCTTCTTGTTGCGCGACGCAGCATTTCCAGCCGGCAGTATTTAGGCAACTGTCCAACGCCAATTGAATTAGAATTCGCGTGCACAGGAATCACCGCTGGTCGACTAGGCACGCATCAGGATTGCGCTATCAGGTTAGTCAAGACACCTCGGAGGATTATCGAGATGCGCCGCGATTTGATTGTTTGCGCCTCGCGCGCCGGCTGGATCGTCAAACTGTCCGGAACCCGCAACGGGATTCTGGAATTCGAACGCCAGGAAGACGCGATAGTCGTGGCGACCAGCCTCGCTGTGCGCAAGGGCGTCGAGCTGCTGCTCGAGGACGGCAACGGGACGCATCGGCTCCCGCGCAATGCCGAGCCCTTCAGCAAAGACACAAAGGCATCTTCGGCCTGACGTTTCCCTCATCCGGCCCTGACGGCGCCCTCCGGGGCGCACCATCCGCCATTTGACGGATAGCACGCACCCGGAACAAACGCGATACTGGGCTCTCTCGTATCTTGACCCGTACGACCTAGGCCGCCCCGCGCGGCCATTTTTTTTGCCTGGCACGCCGCCCCGGCAATGCTGCGGAGATCGGCTCGCCCCGGCGCCGGCCCGCTCAGCCGGCGACGCCGGGAGCCATCAGGTCCTCCAGGAAATAGGCCGCAAGCTGGTGGCGCCCTTCGAGCTGCGCCTTGGCATAAACGTTGGCAGCGTGCTGGCGCACGGTCTTGGCGCGGCTCTCGCGCAGGCCCGCGATTTCCTCTAGCGACAGGCCCTTGACCAACAGCAGGGCCACGTCCTTTTCGGCCGGCGTAAGGTTCCACGCGTCGAACTGCTCCTGCATCTGCACAAGAAAATGCCGCGTGCTCTGCTTGGCAGCGGTATCGCGCTCGATCATGGCGCGCTCGCTCGCCTGCGCCGCATTGCGCAATTCCGCAAAGTCGCGCGCGACGCGCTGCCGCTCCCGCACGAACACAACCAGGATCCACACGAAAACGATGGTCGCGACCGCCTCGGTCAGGAGGTGGTAGTTCACGCCGCTGCTGAGGTGTATCTGACTGAGATCCCATGCCTGGTAGGCAGGGAAGATGGCGAGCAGGAGCAAAAGCTTGGGTGACATGTGGCGAATTCCGGGCAGCAAGACCATCGGCGCAATCCGGCTGCAGCGTGCCGGCCCTGACGGGGAGTCAAATGTAACTGATTCTTGTTCTTAGGAAAAGACCGGTTTTTTGCGGTCCGGCTCCCACAATAAAAAGATGATCATGAGGCATATTTTCTCCGGGACATTTGCCCCGTCCGCGCGCGCACAGCGGCCGCAAAGCCAGTGCTTACAAGGCAAATGCCCCGTACAGGGGGGACATCCGCCTCGCTCCGCCGTTTTTGAATTGAACTCGAGAATGATTCGCATTAGCCTTCGCTGACTCCGCTCCGAGGGCCGCAAGGCCGGTCGGGCGACGACGACTGACCGGCCTGCTGCGCCACCTCCTCGAGTTCCAGCCTTCATGACACGTGCATTCCCACCCCGCCTCGCGCCCCGCCCCCACGCGCTTGCCGCCATCGCCTATGCCCTGATCGCCGGCCTGCCCGCTACGGCGCGCGCACAGGCCGCGCAGCCGGAACATACCTTGCCCGAGGTCACCGCCTCGGCCGGACAGGTCCCGGCCGGCAGCTTGCGGGACACGGTGACGACCGGCACCAAGACGGAAACCCCGCTGCGCGACATTCCGGCCGCGATCACGGTGATCCCCGATAGCGTGCTGCGCGAGCAGGGTGCGGTCGACATGAACTACGCGCTGCAGAATTCGGCAGGCGTGCAACCCCAGCTGGCCGGCGGCTATGGCTTTGCCAACAACTACACCATCCGCGGGCTGGGCACGCGCTTCCTGCGCGACGGCTACCTGGACGGCCCCAGCCAGAACGGCTACTACCGCACCATGTATGACGTCGAGCGCATCGAGGTACTGAAGGGGCCGGGGTCTGCGCTGTATGGCTCGGGCCAGCCGGGCGGCACGGTGAACGTGGTGACCAAGGCCCCGCTCAGCAAGTTCGGGGCCGAGATCGGCGCTTTCGGCGGCAGTTTCGGCACCTGGGGCACGTATGTGGATGTGGGCGGGCCGGTAAGCTCGCAGCTATCCACGCGCCTGATCGCCGACTACGAGAAGAGCGACGGCTATCGCGGGCTGTCGCGCGATATCAAGGAAGTCTCGCCCTCCTTTGCCTGGGCGTACGACACCAACAAGACGCTGACACTCGACTACGATCACCGCGACATCCGCATCGTCCCGGACAACTACGGCATCGTCTTCAACAACCAGGGCAAGATCGCCTCCGCACCGCGCGACGCGCGCTACTACAGCCCGTTCAACGACACCCGCCAGACCATCGACCGGGTGACGCTGAGCCATGACTGGCGCATCGATCCCGCGCTCACCATGCGCACCGCCTTCATCTATGACGAGCGCGGCCTGGACATGACGCGCAATGCCGGCGGCAACGGCGGCAACGCACTCAACCAGATGACGGGACGCGCCGCGCGCACGCAGACGGACGACGGGCACTTCATCCTCGCGCAGAACGAACTGGTCTGGAAGACGCGTACCGGCCCGGTCGACCACACCGTCCTGTTCGGCATGGAGTATTCCGACACGCATATCAACACGGTGCGCAACGGCTACAACCTGCCCAACATCGCCAACATCAATGCGCCAGTCGTGCCTGAAACCACGCTCAATGGCCTGGCCCCGGTCGTCTCCCAGGGCTTCAACCGGGTCCTGAAGCAGGAGGACTTCGGCGTCTACCTGCAGGATCAGCTGGCGTTCGGCGAGCAATTCAAGGTGCGGGCGGCGGTGCGCACGGACCGCGTCAAGTTCAGCGACGTGGGCACGCAGGGCGGCGTCTTTCGCAGCATCGGCGACACGCAGAACCTCACGTCGGGCTCGCTCGGCGCGGTATGGCAGCCGCTGCAATCGGTGTCGCTCTATGCCGGCGTGTCGACCAGCAAGTTCATCAACGTCTCGACCGAGCCCGCGGCCTTGAGCACCCAGCCGGAAAGCGCGCTGCAAAAAGAGGTCGGGGTCAAGGCCGACTTCCTCGACGGCCGCCTGCAGACCAACCTGGCGCTGTTCGAGACCGAGCGCAAGGACTACTACATCACGCTGCCGGGCGCATTGAGCCCGACGCCGGATGGCCGGGACCGCTCGCGCGGCATGGAACTGGAGCTGACTGCCCGCCCGCTCGCCGGCTGGACGGTGCTGGCGAATTTCGTGCTGCAGGACGTCGAGGTCAAGTCCAACGCGCTGGCATCCAACGCCGCGATGGGCGTCACCAACCGCAGCATCGCCGGCACCCGCCCGGCCGGGGTCTCCCGCACCGGCGGCCGGCTGTGGACCACCTATGACTTCCAGCAGCAGGCCCTGCATGGCTTTGGCGTCGGCCTGGGCCTGACGTACAAGGGCGACAGCTACGCGGACAGCCTGAACCTGTATCGCGTCCCGTCGTACGTGGTGCTCGATGCGGCGGTCTACTACCGCCGCAAGACCTGGGACGTGAGCCTGAACCTGCGCAACCTGACCGACAAGGCCTACTACGTCTCGCCGACCTTCTCGGGCGCGCTGCCCGGCGACAAGCGCAGCGCAATGCTGACCGCCCGCTACCGCTTCCAGTGAGGAACCCATGAAACAGCACGCATTTCTCGCCAGCATCGCACTTGCGCTCACCTGCGCCGCCTTCGTCGCGCCCGCCCGGGCTCACTATCTCTGGCTGGAACAGGACAAGGTCAGCGCCCACCTCTACTTCGGCGAGTACGAGGAGATGCTGCGCGAACGCTCTCCCGGGCGCCTCGATGAAATGCCGGGCCCGGAAATCCGCGCGCTCGGCCGGGACGGGCAGACCGCAGCGCTCACCGCCAGCCGCGAAGCCGGCGGCTTCCGTTTCGCCTCGCAGCCCCGTGGCATTGCCGTGCTGGCGAGCGAAGGCGCCTATGCCGTCAAGGACTGGACCCACGCGGGGCTCGGCGTGGTCAAACCCATGTTCTATGCCCGGCTGATCGGCGAGTCGACAGCGGCAGCCGAGGTGGCCACGTCGATGCCGCTGGATATCCTGCCCACGGGCAGCGCGGGCGAATATCGCGTCGTCTTCCGCGGCACGCCGCTCGCCGCGGCCGACGTGCGCGTCATCGCGTCCAACGCCTGGACGCGCGAGGCGACCACCGGCAAGGACGGCCTGGTGCGCTTCGCGTTCCCCTGGCGCGGACAATACATCCTGCACGTCATCCACCTGGAGCGCACTCCGGGCACGTTCGACGGCACCGCTTACGCCGCCGTGCGGCATCGCGCCACGGCAACCCTGACGATTCCCGCCGGCCCGCGGACGACGGCACCCGCCACCTGGCAGGCATCGCCGCCGCACTAGCGGCCGTGGCTGCGGCCTTGCGCACGCTACCGCCCGCTTCCTCCCAGCCCCGGCCGCACCGCCCCACAGGCGTGCGGCCAAGCCTACCGATGCCACCCAGAGTCGTCCGGCGCTTCGCCTCCCTTCATGCTTTGGCCGCCAGCCGGCGTGCCAGAGACTCCTTGCCCGGCGCCGCCTGGGGCGAGAGCGGCCGCCTGGCCGCGCAGGCGATCGCGGACAGCGGCTTGCCTGTGACCCTGGGGCGAATGGCCGTCTTGCTGGTTCTCCGGGAAAGCGCCGCCAGGCACACGACCGCCGAGCAATTGTGCCGCGCCATGGTGTCGTCCCCTTACCGGACCGCGCTTTCCACGTTCCGGGCCGGACTATACGAGCTGACCGAGAGCGGACTGATCTTCCGCGTCACCGTTCCTTCGGGCGACCACAAGCTGACCCACTTCTACGAACTCGCGGACCGCCCCGCGCACGAGCATCTGTTCTGCAGCGGCTGCGGCCAGATCGACGAGGTCTTCGACGCCGCGCTGCTTGCCATGCAGGAAGCCCGGCTGGCATCGGCGGGACTGCGCCCTGCCCATGTCAGGAGCGCGCTGGTCGGCCGCTGCCGGGCCTGCGCCGCGCCAGCCTGAGGCTTCGCGGAGCATGACGGTTCGGCTGGCCCGCCGCAGCGCGAACCCGGCCGCCGCGGCCACCGCGCGTTCCGCGCTCGACTGATAGTCGGAGTTCAGGCGAACGCCGCCGAAGTACGCAATGCCGGACAGGGAGTGCGTCGTCGGCCGGGACGGCCCCGATGAGCCCACGCGCGGCTGCGCCAATGGGAAAGAGGGTCTTGCCCAAGTCCATACCTGTGGACTTGGGCGAGACCCTTGCGTGTCAGCCCCGGCCAGCCGGCCGGACACGCAGTCACTCAGGCCATGGCGCCGTCGAGGTAGACATCGACGCTGCGCGCCGGATCGGACGATACGCCGCTGCGGTCCAGCCCGGCGACAGTGCGTGCGCCATCGGTGTACGGATCGACCTGGCGGGCACCTTCGCCGAAGCTGTCGAACTTGCCGGTACGAGCACCGTCGGTGAAGGCATCAGTCTTGCCAACGCGGAAGTTGTAGCCGTACTTGTCAGCGGACAAGGTGCTGTCATTTGGGCCAGAGGCCTGAGCGGCGCCGGCAATGAGAGCGACGGCGGCGACGGCCGCGGAAATGACGAAACTGCCGAACTTGAATCTCATGGTGTGCTCCTTCGAAGCGTGGGGGAATGAACGGCGCGCACGACGTTCTACCTTCCACAGAGCACGCGCCATGCCATGTGCCAAGCGGCAATGGGTGTGCGCGGAGGAGCCTAAACCGGGGAGCAAGTGATGGGGCGCAGCCAACAAGCGGCGCAATATGCGGCGCAACAGTGGGTCGCGTGCCAACACCTGGCCGGGCTCTGCACGAGGCGCCCGAAGGTAAGGTGCCGGCGCCATCCAAGGCCCGCGAAGGTGGCAATACGATGGGACGACGCACGCCTCCCGGAGGGTCTCGGAAGTAGCGGGAATGGCCGCGGCCGAACTGAATCGTGCGTGCGATGCCGCCGCCATCTGAGGATCCGTCTTCGGGCATCCCTTGCCCGCTGCATGTCACGGGGGCAGCGGCGCGGCATCGTCATCAGAGGCGTTGCAGGCTACGGCAAGTCGTCCAGCTTGACCGCAAAGCCGCGTTGCACGCCCGGCCGCGCGAACAGGGCGTCATACCAGCGCCGCACGTTCGGATAGCGATCGAGCGATACCTGGTGGCGCTCATGCCGCCACGCCCAGCCCAGAATCGCGAAATCCGCCACGGAAAGCTCGCCGGCGACGAACTCGACTTCCGCGAGCCGGCGGTCCAGCACGCCGTAAAGCCGGGTCGTTTCCTCCGAGTAGCGCTTGAGCCCATAGTGGCGGTCAGCCTCCGGTTCGACCGTGCGGAAGTGATGCACCTGTCCCGGCATGGGCCCGAAGCCGCCCATCTGCCACATCAGCCATTCCAGCACCGAAACCCGGTCGCGCAAGGCCGCAGGCAGGAACTTGCCGGTCTTCTCGGCAAGGTAAAGCAGGATCGCGCCCGATTCGAACACACTGATCGGCTGCCCGTCGGGGCCATCGGGATCGACGACGGCCGGGATCCGGTTGTTCGGGCTGATGCGCAGGAAGTCCGGATGGTGCTGCTCGCCCTTGGTGATGTTCACCGTCTTGACGGCATACGGAAGCGCCATTTCCTCGAGTGCAACGCTGATCTTGCGTCCGTTCGGGGTGTTCCAGGTGTGCAGGATGATGGTCATCGGAAACAGTAGGTGAAGTGTTGATTCGCGCGCACCTGCGTGCGGCTCAGCTAAGCGGCGCGGCGAGATATTGCCCGAAGGCGGCACGCGTACTGACGCGCTCGTACCAGCGATCCATATCCGGCAGTGCGGGACGTTCGATCTCGGCATCGAGCCCGTACCAGCGGCGCGCATAGGCGCCGAGCACCAGGTCGGCGAGCGTGAACTCGCCGCTCTCGAGATAATCGCGCCCCTGCAAATGCCTGTCCAGTGTCTGCCACAAGCCGGCCACGTTGGCGGCGTCCGCCTTCAGGCGATCCATATCGCGCTCGGCGGCGGGCGTTCGCACAACGCCCCAGAAGACTGGCCGTTCCGCTGGCTGCAGCGTCGAAAGGGACCAGTCGAGCCATCGATCCACGCTGGCGCGCAGCTTCGGATCCGCCGGGTACAGCGCTGTGCCCTTCCCGTACTGCATCGCCAGGTAGCGGAGGATCGAATTCGACTCCCACAACACGAAATCGCCATCGATGAGCGTCGGAATACGCCCCATCGGATTCATTGCAAGGTACTCAGGCTCATGGTTGCGGCCGAATTGCATGCCGGCGTCGATCCGCTCGAATGACAAGCCGAGTTCGTCGCAGCACCACAGCACCTTCTGCACATTGACCGAATTCGCCCGGCCCCAGATCGTCAGCATTTGTTGTGCCCCCGGTGAAAACCTCGCGTTTGCGAGCAAGCCCTCAACGATACACGACAGCCGAAACGGCATCGGTACGCCCCGGGGACGGGGCGCCGTCCCCGCCTCCGCCATGCCGGCAATCACGCGGGGTTGGCTACGTCCGACGCGGCGTCGGCTGTGGCTCCTTTGTCCCCGGTCGGGGCGCCAGCCGCTTTCCTGCGCCATGTCGCGGGTGGCTCGCCGAACTCCCGCTTGAACGCGCGATTGAATGAGGCCTCCGATTCGTATCCGACAGCCTCGGCGATCGATGCCAGCGACGCATCAGTGAGGCGAAGCTGCCGCGCGGCGAGCTGCAGGCGCCACAGTGCCAGGTATTGCATCGGTGGCAGCCCGACCAGTTCGGTAAAGCGCTGCGCCAGCCCCGAACGCGAGATGCCCACCTCGCGCGCGAGCGCATCCACGGTCCAGTCGTGCACCGGTCGCGCGTGCATCAGCGCGAGTGCTCGCGCGACGAAGCGATCGCGCAATCCCGCCAGCCACCCCTTGCGATCGCCGGCCATCGTGCCGACGTAACGACGAACCGCTTCGACGAACACCAGCTCCGCAAGCTTGGCCAGCACCGTGGCGCTGCCTGCCTGCGCCGAGGCCGCCTCCTCGGTCGCGAAGCGCAGCGACGATTCGAGCCACGACGCGCTGGATCCGCGCATGCTCACCGTGAACAGCCTGGGCAGCGCGGAAAGCAGGGGATTTCGCGAATTGTCCTGCATGGCAAGAAAGCCACACACCATGCGCGTGAGCTCGCCGCCGCCGCCGTGGACGAGCGTCATGACTTCGCCGGGCTTTGCCTCGACATGCTCAGCCAGGAGCGGCGCCAGGAATTCCGGCAACAGATCGGTGGAACTGCCTAACACGTGGGTCTCGCCCTGCGGCACCACGATGACATCGCCGGCCTCCGCCAGCAGCGCGCTCGCCGGATCGCCTGGCAGCATCGCCCAGCACCTGCCTTCCGTGACGAGATGGAACGAGACGACCCGCCCGGAGGCTGGCAGGTATGCCGAGCAAAGCGCCGAGTCGGCCTGCCCGATGACGCACCAGGGCGCCGAGAAGCTGCCGTCGAGGTGAACTGCCCCCGTCAACTGGATGACGCGCAGCACATCGGAGAGAGCATCCATGGCAGCAGTTGCGCAATGTTGGGGTCGCGCACAAGAAATCCGGACGCCCGGCTATTCAATGGCGCGCTTGCCGTCAGGATACTAGCCCCGTGCCTGAAGGCCAACACACGCAAGAGGATTCGGCTCAAGCAGGGCCGCACCGAGGGTTGCGGCGTTTCCCGCCAAACAGGCGGGCAATGCACGGCCTGTATGCGCCTGCTCCGGAAGAACCTGGCGATCCCGCAACCCATGCGGCGCTTCTTTGGACGCAGCCGGCCGCATTTTCACTGCAACACCACAGCAACACCAGCCCCAACCCCGTCTCCCAGGAGAGCAGTCATGTCCGCAGCCACCTCACCTTCCCTGCCCAATGCCGATCTCGCCGCACTCAGGACCCGGCATGCCGCATCCGATGCTCAGCTCCCTCCCTCGCAGCCTTATGTCGATTCCGCGCGCTACGCCAGATGCGTGGAAGTGTCCAGGCGCGTCCGGTGGGACATTGATCGCGATGTGCTGCGCCAACGGGATTTCGACTTCACGAAGAAATTCCTGCCTGACGGCCTGTCCTTCGTCGATCGCCTGCCGTTCCTGAGCGGCATCGAGCGTCGCCTGCTGTCGCAGATCCAGGGCCGCTCGTATGCCAACATCTTCGGCCTGGTAGAGCGGTTCATCGGCGCCAAGATGCTCAAGGTGAGCCGCGACCACTGGCTTGGCGACCAGGGCGCACTCGAGGCACTGGTGCGCTTCACCGACGAGGAGCTGAAGCACCAGGCGCTGTTTCGCCGGATCGAGACCATGATAGGCGCCCAGATGCCCGCGGGGTACCAGTTCGGACCGCGGCCCGATGACGTCGCGTCGTTCGTACTGGGCAAATCGACGTGGTCGGTGCTGGCGCTGACTTGTCTGATCGAACTGTTCACGCAAGCCCACTACCGGGCCAGCATCGCGCCGGACAGCGAGCTTTCGCCCCTGTTCAAGGATGTGTTCCTGTTCCACTGGAAGGAGGAATCGCAGCACGCGATTCTGGACGAGCTGGAATGGGTCCGTGAGAACGCCAAAGTCTCGCCGCAAGCGCGCGATGCAGCCGTGGACGACCTGATTGCGCTGGTGGGCGCCATCGACGCGATTCTGCAAGCCCAGTCAGCCGCAGACACGCGCTACTTCATCGCGCTTTGCAACCGGCCCATGACAAGCGCCGACATGGATGCCGTGACGAACACCGTTCTTGCCGCGTATCGCTTCCAGTACATCGCGTCGGGCGTGCAGATTCCGCGCTTCGGCGAAACGCTCAACGCGATGATCTCGCCTGCGCAAGCGCTCCGGATCGGTGCCGCGCTGGCACCGATCATGGCTTGATCCGCAATCGAAAACACGGAGCCCGAAATCATGGCAATGCCATCTCCCGGCGGATACCACCGCCAACGCAACGGTTGCAGGCGACTTGCACGGCGCGCCGAGACAGCAGCCGGCACAGGCAACAGGCGCGGCACCCGATCAGATAAAATACGGCCACCTAGCAGTTTCCCGAAACAACGGAGTGTTTTAAGTGATTCAACCGAGCAACGTATTCAAGGATAACCTCGCGCAACTGCCCGCCATCGACGGTATCGATCGTATCGATCTCGTCGACGGCAAGGGCGCCGTGGTGGCAAGTATCGAGAACAAGCCGGGCAAGCAGGGCTCCCTGGCGGTGTACCACTATCTCCGGCAAGCCTTCGGCGCCCTGGACGCCACCGCGGCCGAGCACGGCCTCGCGGTGTTTGCCGAGCACACGGTCGACGCGCGCAACCGTCCGGGTGCGCACCCGAACGTTGACCGCCTGCTCGCTATCGCGGCCGGTGGCGAAGCATTGCGCATCGACCTCGTCGCCACAGCCTGAACCGCTCAGGTTGCACGTGACGACGCCGATCGCTTGAGCGTGGTCAGCACTGCGCCGGAACGTGCCGGGACTCCCCGCAGCGTCGCCTGACGCCGATACGACGACGGCCTGACGACGACCTGACGACTCCGTAGCGTCATGCGCAAGCCAGCTTTCGGGCTGGCTTGCGTGAGATCGTGTGTAAAACCCGCGCGGGCTTTCCCGGGGCGCTGGACTCATTCCACTTCCCGGGCTGCGCTAGTGAGGTGGCGTCGCTTCTTTCTCTGCCCATCGCTTGCGGGCACGCCGGAAGTTGGCGCCGTCGCTGAAGCCCAGAAGCAAGGCGATGTCATCGGTGCTCATCCTGGTCGTCTTCAGGTACTCCGTCGCCAGGGAAAAACGCACATCATCCAGAATGGCACCGAACGACGTGCCCTCCGTTCCCAGGTGCCGCCGCAGCGTCCGGCTGGTCATGCCCAGCGTTTCCGCCACCGTTTCCATGCCCGGGAAGACGCCGGGTTCGCGCATCAGGATCTGGTACACCTCGCCAGACACGCCGACGGAGGTCTTGGCTTGTCCCACCAGCCGGTCGCATGTCTCCTGGATCAGGGCGGCGGAGTGCCGGTGGGCCAGCTGCGGCTTATGCTCGAGGATGGCGCTGTCGTAGATGAGTTCGTATTGCGGCTGCCCGAATGCGCAAGGGCAGCCAAGATACTTTGGATAGAGCCCGGCATGGGCCGGCGCCGGATACGGGAAGCAGGCTTTGACGGGCGGGCAGCTTCGGCCCGCGACGTCCTGCAGATGCGTGACGTGCTGCGCAAACTGCTGCTCGATCAGGAACTGGCGCAACTCAGCGGATGCGCTCGCAATGAATGCGTCCGGGAACGTCCAGACCGCTTTGTCGGGATATTCGGTCCAATCGATCGCCAGCGTCGGCGTTGCCAGCCGGTGGTATTTCACGCCTAGCCTGAAGTAGTCGCGCAGCGACAGGCAAGACATCAACGCGTACCCGTACATGCCGTAGGCCGACAGATGCAGGCGTGAGCCGACCTCGAAAGGCGTGGCCGGATCGCTCGACAAGTTCAGCGCGTTCTTGCACACGGCAATGTACTGGCGCACGGACGTCAAGACCGACGTGCCGGACAACTCGTCGGCATCGATTCCGGTGCCCCTCAGACTGTCTGCCGGTGCGATTCCCTGTTCGGCAAGCACCTCGACCAGCGCCGCGATCTTGTATGGCGCATGGATGCGCTCGTTATGCAGTGGAAATCTCGGCGCCACGGCGTCTCCCCAAGTTGTCCCTTTTTGCCTTCGTAGTGTCCGGAAATGACCTTACGCCGCGCATGCTATCGAACTATTATCCGTTCGACAAGAGCCGGCGCACCATGCGACCGCTTGATACCGAGACGATTCTCCCAATGAGCAACGCTAGCCATAAAGTCATTATTTCCTGTGCTGTGACGGGTTCCGCGCATGTCCCTTCGATGTCGGAATTCCTGCCCCTTTCACCCGCGGACATTGCGTCGCAGGCCATCGAGGCGGCACAGGCCGGAGCGGCCATCCTCCACCTGCATGCACGCGATCCCCGCGACGGCCGCCCGACGCCACGTCCGGAAATCTTCCAGGAGTTCGTGCCGGCGATCGCCCGCGCCACCAACGCGGTCATCAATATCACCACGGGCGGCAGCACGCGCATGACGCTCGAGGAGCGGCTGGCCTATCCGCGGCTGGCGCGGCCGGAGATGTGCTCGCTGAACATGGGCTCGATGAATTTCTCGCTGCACCCGGTCGCGGAGAAGATCAGCGCCTGGCGGTTCGACTGGGAGAAAACCTACCTCGAGTCCATGGAAGACATGATCTTCCGCAACACCTTCAAGGACATCAAGGGCATCCTCACCGAGTTCCAGGAACACGGCACGCGGTTCGAGTTCGAATGCTACGACGTCGGGCATCTCTACAACCTGGCCCACTTCGTCAACCAGGGCATCGTCAAGCCGCCGTTCTTCATCCAGTCCGTGCTCGGCATTCTTGGCGGGCTGGGCCCGGACCCCGAGAACCTGGCCATGATGCGCGCCACCGCCGACCGGCTGTTCGGGCGCGAAAACTATCAATTCTCGATCCTCGGGGCCGGCCGGCACCAGATGCCGCTCGTCACGATGGGCGCCATCATGGGCGGCAACGTCCGCGTGGGCCTGGAGGACAGCGTCTACATCTCGAAGGGCGTAAAGGCGAGGACCAATGCCGACCAGGTGCGCAAGATCCGCCGCATCCTGGAAGAGCTGTCGTTCGAGATCGCCACGCCGGATGAAGCCCGCCAGATGCTCGGGCTGAAAGGCGCCGGCAACGTGAACTTCTGACGATCCTGGCCGGGCAACTCGTGCTGGCGCGACCTCCTTCGCTCGCCGGCACGCAGGCCGCACTCACAGGATGCCCGTCGGTTCAGGCAGTCATGACTACAAAAAACAGATTCCTTCGTGGAGACATCATGGTGACGACCTCTCTTGATTCCGGTAGTGACGAAATGCACCGCCTTGCCACGCGCAAGGCCATACTGAAACTGATCCCGCTGATGTGCGCGATCTACTTCATGTCGTATCTCGACCGCACCAACGTGGCGCTGGCCAAGGTGCAGCTGGCGGCCGACCTGGGCATCAGCGCGGCCATCTRCGGGCTCGGCGCCGGCATCTTCTTCATCGGCTATGCCTTGCTCGAAGTGCCCAGCAACCTGATCGCACACCGCGTCGGGCCGCGGCGCTGGATTTCCCGCATCGCGGTCACGTGGGGCGCGTTGTCCGCCTGCATGATGTTCGTGCAGGGCGAGTGGTCCTTCTACACGCTTCGCGTCCTGCTCGGGATTGCCGAAGCCGGCCTGTTTCCCGCCTTGATGTACATGGTCACGCTCTGGTTCGCGCCCAGGGAACGTCCGGTCGCCGTTGGCTGGATCTACACGGCACCCGCGATTGCGCTCGTGATCGGCAATCCGCTCGGGGGTGCATTGATGCAGCTCGATGGCGTGGGCGGCCTGCACGGCTGGCAATGGATGTTCCTGCTCGAAGGCCTGCCGACGATCTTCGTCGGCATCCTGCTGTACTTCAAGCTGCCCGAGCGGCCGAGCGATGCCCGCTGGCTGTCCCGCGCGGAAGCCCGGATCCTCGAAAGCCGTGCGGTCATCGAAGATCACGCACAGTTGACCTCCGCGCACTGGATGGCCGCACTGAAACGCCCCACCACCGTGCTCATCGGGCTGATCTACTTTCTGAATCAGGTGGCCTTTGTCGGCCTCGTGTTCTTCACGCCGGCGATGATCCACCAGATGCACGTGACATCGCCCCTGGTCGTTGGCCTGCTGTCGAGCAGCGTGGGCATCGGCTTTCTGGGCGGCGTGCTGATCCTGCCGCGCATTCATCGCCGCATCGATGCCGACTGCCTGTACCTCGGCGTGCTGACGGCGGGCCTGGCCGCGAGTGCCGGTGCGGTCTTCACCACGACCAACCAGACGCTTCAGATCGTGCTGTTCGCGGCCACCGCGTTTTTCGGCGGCGGTGTCCTGCCCTCCTACTGGGCCATCGCGATGAAGCGGCTGCAGGGCATCCATGCTGCCGCAGGCCTGGCGTTCATCAACACCATTGGCCTGATGGGCGGCTTCGTCGGCCCCTATCTGTTCGGGATGGCGGAAGCGACGACGGGCAAGAGCACCTCGGGGTTCGCCGTGGTCGTCGGCGCCGCTGTGCTGGGCGTATTGCTGGTACCGCTGCTCGCCAGGGCGATCCAGCTCGAGACACGCGGCACCGGCGGCGAGCCGGCGCTTGCGCAGGGGGTCTGACGCCGCATGCCGCCGCGATTGCGCGGCGGCACGCGGATTCGTATTTTCACCACGGGAAGGTAGTTCATGAGACTGAGCAGCAAAGTGGCAATCGTGACGGGCGCAGGCCAGGGCATCGGCGCGGCGACGGCACTGAAGTTTGCCCGCGAAGGCGCGATCGTCGTGGCATGCGACGTGAATGGCGACGCGGTATCTGCGGTCGTCGATGCGTGTCGGCAGGCAGGCGCCGACGCCCGGGGTTTCGCCATCAATGTCTCGGACCGGGACGCCGTCGACGATATGGTGGAGCAGGTTTGCGACTGGTGGGGCAGGATCGATACCCTGGTCAACAACGCCGGCATCACCCGTGACGCCCGCCTCCAGAGAATGACACTGAAGCAGTTCGACGATGTCATCGACGTCAACCTGCGCGGCGTCTTCCAGACCACGCAATCCGTAGCCGACCGGATGATCGCGCAAGCGTCCGGGGTCATCCTGAACGCAAGTTCGGTGGTCGGCCTCTATGGCAACTTCGGCCAGACCAACTATGCGGCGGCAAAGTTCGGGGTGATCGGTTTCACGAAGACCTGGAGCCGGGAACTCGGGCCAAAGGGTATCCGCGTCAACGCCGTCGCGCCCGGATTTATCGACACACCGATCCTGTCGACCGTGCCGGACGAGGTCCTGGCCAAGATGCGCGAACAGGTCCCGCTGCGGCGGCTGGGGCAGCCCGAGGAGATTGCCAATATCTACGCCTTCCTGGCCAGCGATGAGGCGAGCTACATCAACGGCGCAGTGATCGAGGCCTCCGGGGGCATGACGCTCTGATTGCGCGGATAATCGCTGCCCACTCCTGCCAACTCTCTTGAAAGACCAATCATGAATACGCTTGAGCTGTTGAAGCCCAGAGCCGGCCTTCGGGTGCTGGTGTCGGGCGGGGCCGCCGGCATTGGCGCCGCCATTGCCGAGGCGTTCCTGCAGGCGGACGCCACCGTCTACGTCTGCGACATCGACCCTGCCGCCGTCGCCCGGGAGAAGACCCGGCATCCGCGCCTTCACGCGGGCGTGGCGGATGTCGCGGACCGGGAACAGGTAGACAGCCTGATCGACGATGCCAGAGCCGCGCTGGGAGGCCTCGACATCCTCGTCAACAATGCGGGGATTGCCGGCCCGACCGGCCCCATCGACACGATCACGCCCGAGCAGTGGGAGCAGACGGTCGCCACGAACCTGAACAGCCAGTACTACTTCCTGAGGAAGGCCGTTCCCGTCCTGAAGGCAACGTCGGACAGTCCCGCCATCATTGCCATGTCCTCCGTGGCGGGACGCCTCGGCTATCCATTCCGCACCCCCTATGCCGCGACGAAGTGGGCCATCGTCGGACTGGTCAAGTCGCTGGCCATCGAACTCGGGCCTAGCAATATCCGCGTGAATGCCATCCTGCCCGGTGTTGTCGAAGGGGAGCGCATGGACCGCGTGATCTCGGCGCGCGCGGCGGCACTTGGCATCACCTTCGAAGCCATGAAGGAGGAATACCTGAGAAAGATATCCCTCAAGCGAATGGTGACCGTCGATGACATTGCCGCGATGACGCTGTTCCTGGCATCGCCGGCGGGGCGGAACATCTCGGGCCAGGCCATCAGCGTGGACGGCAATCTCGAGTTTCTGTAAGCGCAACCCGCGGCCCTGTATCAACGGGCGGCGTGGGTCCATCCAGCCTTGCCGGGCATCCGCCGCGGCGCCCTTGCCGCTTCCGGAGCGCATGCGTCCGTGCCTCTCCCGATGACTGAGAGGCCGGCCGGCGCGCCGGCGACAACTATCCGCGGGAAGCACACCGGCGGCAGACCGGCCAGCCCGGCGATGAGATGCCGACAGTCTCAGGGGCTGGGCACCCTACGCCCCGCGAGACACCTGCCGGCGCTGTCACGACACGACTTCGGTTTCGTTTGGCTCCCTGCCGGTGCTCGGACCGGCAACCTGCGAATTGACAGTGCGCGGGGACAGACCGGCTGACCACCAGAACGACAAGCTGCATTGCGTTTGCTCACTGAGCCGACGTCCGGCGCGATTGCCGTAAAGCAGCCTGTAGCAACATGCTCCGCAACAGCCTCGCCGCCGCGTGAAGGCATCGCAGCGCCTCGAATGCGCTGTGTCGTACGGGGTTCTCGCCTCAACACATCAGTCAGGCCTGGCGCCGCCCTCCCTCCCAGGTACCCGAGCAGTCCCGTTCGAGCTTCGCTCGCAGCATGACACCCGCAGCGCGCCTGCGCGGTGCCTCCAGGCTCACGCGCCACCGATGCCGCGCCGAGCGCCCCGTGCCCTCGATGTCCGGATTCGAGGGCGGCACCCCCCTCTCCAGACCGCATCAGCACCGGCCTGCATGGCGCCATCCCTGGTGTAAACACCTATTGGACTGCTCGCTCTCAAATAACATTATTGCATCACAACAGCATTGTTGCATTGTGAGTGTGAGGCGCGAGGGACATGCCGGACTCCCGGCGTGACGCGGATCGCTTGTTCTTCCTGGAGCGCGCCACGGCACCGCCGGTCAGAGTGCGTAGACCGCTGCCAGACCACTCACTTCATGCCACCCGAATTCCACCGCTTTACGCAGGTGCAATGCCGCCGCGCACGTCGCAGGAAGAAGCGGCTTCGAATTGGTACTTCCTGCATCCAAACAACATGCGACGAAGAACGCAATCTTCTTAGCAATCCACTGCTTATCCGGTTCAAAACGGCGCGCCGGAGAATTCAAGCGCCTACTGCAAGGAGACGACGAATGCTCATTCCAATGTCATGTGGTTCCACGGAGCCAAATCTCCGGGGAAAACGCCCCCCGCTCCCCCGTTGCGCGCAACGACCCAACCAGGGGATGCGCCATGAAGACTAACGACGGCATCATCCAGCGTACGGTCGATATCGGACATGTCCTCGATGAGGGTGCATTCTCGGCCCTGCAGAAAATCGTGGTGGTAATGACATCGCTGGCACTCATCCTGGATGGCTTTGACGGCCAACTGATCGGGTATGCGATTCCTGTGCTGATCAAGGAGTGGGGCATCAGTCGCGGCGCGTTTGCGCCGGCGGTGGCCGCCGGACTGGTCGGCATGGCAATCGGAAGCGCCACCGCCGGTCTAATCGCAGATAAGTTCGGCCGCCGGATGACGTTGATCGTCACCGTGCTGCTTTTTGGCACCGCGACATGTGCAATTGGTCTTGCAACGAATATCTTCACGATCGCCAGCCTTCGTTTCATTGCCGGACTGGGCCTCGGCGGCGCGCTGCCCATCGCGACGACGATAACCGCCGAGTTCACGCCTGCGCGTAACCGAACCATCGCAATCACAGTCACCTGCATCTGCGTGCCGCTGGGCGGCATGCTGGCCGGCTTGTTCGCCGGTGTCGTCCTGCCGCATTACGGCTGGCGCAGCCTTTTCTTCATCGGCGGCACTTTCCCCCTGGTTTGTGGCGTGTTGCTGCTTGCCGTACTGCCTGAATCGCCGCGCTTCCTCGCGCGCAAGCATCACCGATGGCCTGAACTGCGCGACTTGCTATCGCGCATGGCCAGGCCGACTGCCGAAAGCACCGTGTTCAAAGATATCGGCGAACAGGCGACAGAAAAACGGGCAGGCTTCAGCGCGTTGTTCGAGGCCAGCCTAATCCGTGACACGCTTGCGATCTGGAGCGCATTCTTCATGTGCCTGATCGCGGTTTATAGCGCCTTTAGCTGGTTGCCCACCATGTTATCGGCCGAAGGTCTTCCAATCGGCATTGCCAGTTCGGGCCTGACTGCCTGGAACCTGGGTGCTGTAATCGGTGGCCTGGGCTGCGCCGTGGCGATCGCGCGCTTCGGATCGCGTTGGCCAATGGTCATCGCCTCGTCGGGCGCAGCCGCGAGCGCGTTCTTGCTTCAGAGCGTCAACGCCGGAAAGAACACCGATCTCTTCATCTTCGGCCTCGGGGTTCACGGCATGTTCGTCAGCGCCATACAGTGCACGCTCTATGCCGTGTGCGCCTACGTATACACGACGAACGTTCGTGCGACCGGCACGGCATCGGCGCTGGCATTCGGGCGCCTTGGCTCGATTCTGAGTGCGTTCCTTGGCGCGATCGTCATTACCGCTGGCGGTGCTTCCGCCTATCTTGGCCTGCTGGGATCGGCAATGCTTTTCGTGACCGTCGCGTTGCTGGTAATCAAGCGGCATATCCCGTCGCTGAAAACAAGCCGCGCCGTAGTTGCAACGAGTTCGCCGTTTCCAGCCGAATAGCCGATTAGTTCTTCCATGAAGCGGGCCGCGCAACGGGCCCGCAGTTCACCCACAAAAACCAGAGGACCTTGGTATGTCATTGTCAAACCCCGAACTCCTGCATGTCCTGGCAAACTGCCGGAAGAAAGCGGCTCACATCGATGCCGCCGAATGGGAGATGCGTGTCGATCTCGCGGCCTGTTACCGCCTGATGGCTCATTTCAGAATGACGGATTGGATCTACAATCACATCTCGGCGAGCGTCCCAGGTTCTCCGCACCACTATCTGATCAATCCCTTTGGCCTCCTCTACGAGGAAGTATCGGCCTCCAATCTGGTCAAGGTCGACATACACGGCAACCTGGTCGATGACATACCGCTAGACGTGAACCCGGCGGGATTCGTCATCCACGGCGCCATACATAAGGCTCGCCCCGATGCCGTCTGCGCCCTGCATACACATACCGCCGCAGGCATCGCAGTATCGACCCAGGTGGAAGGACTGCTTCCGATCTCGCAGCATGCGCTGAGAATCTATGATCGTCTCGCCTATCATGACTTCGAAGGCGTCGCACTCGATCTCGATGAACAGAGCCGCCTAGTCCGCGATCTCGGCAACAAGAATGTCCTGATCCTGCGTAATCATGGCTTGCTGACTATCGGCGCTACCGTGGCGGATGCATTCAAGGAGATGTACTACCTTGAGCGCGCGTGCCAGATCCAGGTCAGTGCACTGGCGGGGCAAAGACAACTGACGTTGCCCTCGGCGGACGTTTGCGTTCGCACCGCCGAGCAGTTCGGCGGCGACACAGAGATCCTGCAAGGGCGCGACTGGCGGGCACTGCTTCGGCTTCTGGATCGGACCGACCCGTCTTACAAGGAGTAGGTTGAGCGATGTCCCGGTCAGCAGAGTCGTGAACTAGACCGTCGCACGGGTTCCATATCCCATTCGCGCCGACACCAAGGCTGGTTTGGGATCTGCCCCCCACTTGTTGGCCTCTTCGCACAACAGGGGAAAATATCCGGGAATTCGAGAGGATCGCGCTTGACGGCAACGAACTGGCCCCACGTTCATCTAACGCAGGTTTGTTAGGCTGCCGGCCAGGAGCAAGGCGACCAATGTTGAGCAGAGTACCCCAGCCTACGGAGACGGGCCTGTCAGTTTCTTTGTGTGCAGGGCAGTTGCCCTGCACACAAAACTTCTGACAAGCCCTCCGACCCCAGTGGCCGGCAGTCAGGAAAAGATTCCCACCGGACCATCATCCAGACTCACGACAACGCCTTTGGTATGCGTGTATTCACGCAAGATGTCATGTGCGAACTCGCGTCCGTAGCCGCTCTGCTTATAGCCGCCAAGTGCCATGCCGGGCCGGTGGTTGAAGTACCGGTTTACCCATACGGTCCCTGTCTCCATCGCCTTTGCCAGGCGATGTGCCTGGGTGAGATCCCGAGTCCACAAGCCTCCCGCCAGACCATAAGGCGAGTCGTTTGCCTGATGAATGACTTCCTCCTCCTCCGCCCAGGTCATCACACAGGTAACCGGCCCGAAGATCTCCTCTTGCGCGACCCGCATCCGGTTATCCACGTCGGTAAGCACCGTTGGCATGACAAAGAAGCCATTCTCCATGCCCTCCACGTGCGCGACGTCTCCACCAATCGCAACAGTCGCCCCCTCCTCCCTCGCGATTTTGAAGTAGCCACATACCTTGTCGAACTGATTCCTCGATGCGAGCGCCCCTAGTTGCGTCCGGGAATCGAGCGGGTCGCCTACCCTGATTCGGCCAATCACGCCAAGAAGCTTGTCGATAAACTCATCCTTGATCGACTCATGCACGAATACCCGAGAGCCGGCCAAGCAGACTTCACCCTTGTTGAACACCGTCGAGACTGCCGCCCCCTCCACCGCCGCATCCACGTTCGCGCTCGGGCAAACTATCTGCGCCGACTTCCCGCCTAGCTCCATGGTCTGCGGAATCATGTTCACGGACGCGTACTGAGAGATCCTCCTTGCCGTAGCCAAGGACCCGGTGAATGCAACTTTGCGCACCAGCGGATGCGTCACCAGCGCTTCACCAATCTCCGCCCCATATCCCGTCACGACGTTCACCACGCCCGGCGGAATAATGTCACTCATTTCACGGAAGAACTCCAATACCGCAAGACAAGCAGTCTCCGCAGGTTTGAGCACGACCGTATTTCCGGCAACGATCGCAGGGGCGATCTTTGCGGCCATCATCAGCAGCGGCACGTTCCACGGTATCACTTGTGCGCACACCCCCAGCGGCTCGCGGTGCACCAATCCGACGGCATCCGGATAGTCGCGCGTCTCGCCCGCGAGGCTGTAGGCAGCCCCCGAAAACAGCTCAAACTGCTCCGCGACGAGCGGAATATCCCAAAAGCTGGCCTCGCTGATGGTCTTTCCGTTGCTCAAGGTCTCCATCAAGGCATAGTCTTTCTGCCTGGCGCGCACGCGGCGAGCGAACTCAAGCAGTAGCGCCTGCCGCTGCGCCGCACCGGACCGCGACCAGGATCTGAACGCCAGCGCGGCAGCCTCCACTGCCCGGTCCACGTCCTTCTTCCCACCCGACTGGATTCGGCTCAACACGCTTCCGGTCGATGGATTGATCTGATCAATCGTCCCTCCTTCGATTGATGCAACCCATTCCCCGCCTATGAAATGCCTATACTCATCCTGAAAACGATATGCTCCACTCATTTCATCGATCTTAGACATACGATCTTCCCTTAACGCATTCAGTATTCCCCGGATCGCATCTTCGCCGGCCGTCAACTATTTGCGATCCGTACGAAGTCAGCGACGAAACGCAAAGGCGGACGTCATCATCCCGGCCAGACCCGTTTCGTCCGCCATTTCCCCAGCAGCGGCTTTCAGTCGACTATTGTCACCTCGACAAGAAATGGTTCATTCGACCTCAATGCGATCTCCAGATCGCGATGAAGCTCTCCCGGATCTGACACCCGCTTTCCGTTCCATCCTTGTGCCCTTGCCAAAGCCACAAAATCGATGGCTGGAATACTTGTTCCAACGGGTTCTGGCAGATCGAAGTGCGCTGCATAGTTTTCAAGTGCCGCATACCGCTGGTTATTTACGATGATCATCGTCATCGGGAGTTTTAGCTGCGCCGCTGTCCAAAGCGACTGGATCGCGTACATGCTTGATCCGTCGCCAAACAGGCCGATCGTCCGGCGGCTCGGATCAGCGAGTGCGACGCCGACCGATGCGGGCATGGCATGCCCCAGCCCCCCGCTCGAACATGTAAAGAAACTCTTGGGTTCATTGATGTGGAGGTAACTCTGCATCGCGATACGGCTGGAGGCCGCCTCCTCAACCACCACACTGTTTGCGGGGCGACTCTCCGACAACGTCTGCATCAGGAAGGCCGTGCTAATGCCGCTGCCCATGCTCACGCGGGGAGGCGATTGGCGGCCGCGGCGCCGGGGCGGAGCGGCGGCGGTATTGCAGGCCAGCAGGTCTCGAACACCGAGGCGAAGGGTGCATCGAATCGAGGTACCTTCGGCGCATCCCGCTGCATGGTCCGGATCGTCCGTTAGCTGATACAGTTTCGAGCCGACCGGAATGTGAGGCCCCACCCCTGCCGCATGGTAAGAAAATACCGGGGCGCCCACGACACAGATAACGTCATGATCGTGGAGACACTCAACGATTCGTTCGCGATACGGTGGCAGGAATCCCGCAAATAACGCGTGGTCTTCCGGGAAACTGCAACGCGCCGACATGGGGCTGACCCAGACATGCCCCTGATATTGCTCCGCAAGCCTCAGCATATCCCCCCAGGCGCCGTCGCGATCAACACCGGCGCCAACCACGAACACCGGGTTGCGTGCGGTTTTCAAGGCCTCCGCAAGACCGGCAATCGCCTGCGGGTCGGGACGCAACCCGAAGCTAACCTCGCGTGTCGCAACAAGGGAAGCGGGCCTGTTCCAGTCATCCATCGGGATGGACACAAAGGTTGGTCCGCGGGGAGCCTGCATGGCGATGTAGTAGGCGCGAGCGATAGCCGCGGGGACATCCTCAGCTCTCGCCGGCTCGCACGCCCATTTAACGTAGGGTTTTGGGAGCTCCGTCGGCTGCGCCGAGAACAAGAAGGGGTCATACGGAAGAATTGACCTGTCTTGCTGGCCTGCGGTGATCACCAAGGGCGTTTGATTCTTGAAAGCCGTGTATATATTTCCCATTGCATGCCCCACCCCGGCTGCAGAATGAAGATTCACCAGGGCGGCGCCTCCACTTGCTTGGGCGAATCCATCGGCCATGCCGACCACCACCGACTCCTGTAATCCCAGGATGTACCTGAAATCTTCGGGGAAATCGTGGAACATCGGTAGCTCCGTGGTTCCAGGATTGCCAAATATCGTGGTCATATTCAACGAACGAAGCAGTTCAAACACTGCCTGTCGTACCGTGCATTCATCCTGCGGAATGCCCGCGCCCGGTCTCGCGATAGCATCGATGTCACTCATTTCATCGTGGCGTGGATTCAACATCAAATTACCCTCCGTTGTTGCACTAAGCCCAGTGTGGCAATGGGAATTACGAATTTCCTTTTTGACCGGACATGCCAACGTGCGGATGCATCGCGCTCCGGCGTGGTCGTCGCGGCCAAATCAGATGAAGTTGTGGTTAGTTCGCCGGAATCGAGGTTGATCTCGCTATCCTTGCTCGCGGCGTCTTCGCCGCCGTGACAGGTCCGCGCGAAGATTCATATGCCGTGTCCGATACAACGACAAACAGGCGAAAACTGGTGTGTACTGGTAGTGATTCTGCACACGTCCATCTGGCGCCCTGGTCAGAAGATATGTTTGATCCCCACCATCAGCCCAAGTTGGTTTCCCCCAGAAGCCGGATTTGAACCGGCTGCCGCGCTACTGACGGAAATGGCCAGGTCACCTCGATTGTCAATGTAGCCGACGCTCCCGTAGACCCTCGTTCGCTTTGAAAAATCATAGGTCGTTCGAGCCACGAATAGCCACGCCTTGTTCGGACTATTGGAGAACTTCAGGTAATGGGCCTCCGTGTCGATATTCCAGGCAGGCGTGATGGCGAGTGACCCGCCGACAAACCACAAGTTGCTGCGGGGAGTCGTACTTCCCTTGTTGTCTCGCCGGATCACGCCCGCGCCAAGCTTGGCGTTGCCAACAAGTGCGTAGCCGTTGATGGTAAAGCGATCGTCGGTGAGACTGCTCCTGGTGAGGCCGCCAAACGCGCCCGGCCCGCCTCGCATTGAATCGTAGGCGGTGCTAACACCCCAATTCCGGGTTTCGTACTGCAATAGAACTGACCACTCCGTGCAGGCGCGTTTATCCGCCGGATTTTCGCCAGCACAATTGGTTCCCGCAGGACTCGACGCATTGGCGACATCCCTGCCAAAGCTATAGGTTGCTCCTGCCGTCATGCCTCCGAACTTGCCCTTATACGAAATAGTATTGTCGCTTCGCGCGTTCGCGATCCCCGGATCTAGGGACGCCGAACCGAACGCGTTCGGCCCCAGAAGATCCGCGTCAAGTGTTGACCAGAACAGCATGGTGTATTGCCTGCCAAACGCCACTTGCCCCCACAAGCCATTAAGCCCGACATAGGCTTGGCGACCAAAGAGCCGTCCGGCCTGATTGGACACTCCGCTGTCGGGTGAGAATCCGGACTCAAGGACGAAGACCGCATTCACACCCCCACCCAGGTCTTCGGTGCCGCGGATGCCCCAGCGGGACGGAACTGAACCAGTCGTGCCCGGAATTCGGACCACGCTATCCTTTTTCGCACCAATGTTGTTGACATACTCAATGCCGGTGTCAACTACGCCATACAAAGTCACAGACTGTGCAGCGGAAATCAATGGGAACGACATCAATGCAGTCATTGCGACGTAATTTAACTTCATGGTTCTCCTCCATTTTTTTAATGCACTTGTTGTATGGTTTAAAGAGGCAGTGGCGACTGCGGTGCAGGTCGGCAGACTTGATGCTGAATCCCCAGTCAAGTGCTCTTCGTTGCCAGGTGGTTAGTTCGAAACCGTTGTCGCGTGCGTTCGCAGGCGAGGTTTTTTTCGCAAGACGTTGGGCATGGTCAGATCGCCCGGTCGCTCGAAAGGGCAAAAGGGGGGACGGCGCCGTGCCATACGGCACGGCGCAACAAGGAAAACAAGGGGAGAGAACTCAGCGGCGCTTAGGTGTGGTCGTCCAATATCCGAAGGCTTGGATAGCCAATCGATTGAAATTCAGCGCGCGCGAAACCCCAAGACAAGGGGCCGGATCACCAGACCGTGAGGATCGCCCGCTTCTATCCTTTCTCGACGATCCGATGGTTGGCGGCGCCGGTTTTCCCGTTTTCTGCCTCTTCCCGGGCGACCATTGCCTCCAGCATCCGCCGCATACGCACCGGGCCCACATCCACTTCAAACAAAGCCGGCTTCAGCGACCAGAAGTCAGCATCGCCGATGGCCCGCTGTTGCGCTTCCAGGATTGGTTTGTCCTGGTCGAAGAAGGCGATGCGGCGAAGCTTCGCAAGTTCGATGTCGAACTCCGGGGCAAGCGTTTCCCTGGGAAGACGTGCCGAGGCGAAGTAGTAGTGAGTCGTTCGTGCAGTCTGGGGAGTCAGAATGTGCACGCCGTAGTACCACGCGCCGTGCTCGCGGGATTCGCCCGGGGCGTGTACGCCCGTATCCAGCAGGAACGCCGAAGGGGGATTCCATCGCATGTTATTCCACATATCGACGGGCTTGCCGTCCCCTCGGAAAAGCAGATCAAACACCTTGGGTATCTGAATATTGGGCATCCAGCGGTCGACCTGCAATCCCCCATCGGCTTCCCGCACGGTTGGCAACCCACGGGCCATTTCAGGACTGCCCAGCAAGCCACTGTGCAGGAAGGGGACATGGCTCAGATCGAGCAGATTCTCTCCCAGCAGTTCGTAGTCCGCCTCCATGACGAAGTAGCCCCGTGAGGTTTCATAGCCGCTCTCGCCATCAAGCACACTGTAGTCGGGTATGAGACTCTCATCGGCCGGCTTGTCGCCCATCCAGACCCATAGCATCTGGTGGCGGTCCACCGCGGGGAAGGCCCGCACTCGCGCAGCGGCGGGAATCCTTCCTTCGCCATGCGGGTTGTGCACGCAACGGCCGGTGCAATCGAATTGCAGGCCATGGTAGCAACACTCCACGATGTCGCCGTGGAGTGTGCCCATGTGCAGCGGAATGAAGCGGTGCGGACAGCGGTCAAGCAAGGCAACCGGCTGGCCGTCGCCTCGACGATAGAACACAAGTCCTTCGTCCAGTAATGTCCGATGGAACATCTCGCCTGCCTTCACTTCGTCGGACCAAGCCGCGACATACCAGGCGTTCTTTACGTAATTCATTTTGATTTATCCATTGAGGAGTGAAAGCGCGCGCCGTAGTGGGCGGCCAGCCGGCCTTTCACAGGTCCAGGACCAGCATTTCGCCTTTTGAACGGGAACAGCAGGGAGTGAACTGATCATTCCGGGCGTGCTCGGCGTCAGTAAAATAGTGGTCACGGTGATCCAATTCCCCTTCCAGCACGCGTGTCACGCATGTGCCACACACGCCTTGCTCGCAGGACACGGGGATTTCGACGCCTCGTTCTGCCAGCGCAACGGCCACGGATTTGTCCGCCGCGATTCGATAGACCCTGCCGGTACTATTTATCTTCACATCGAAGGCCTTGTCCTCTTCTGCCCCGCCGACAGCCGCGCCGAAGTACTCGTAGTGAATGAACGGCGCTTGCCAGCCCTGCGCGCGCGCGGTGGACAGGACGAACTCGAGGAAACCCGCGGGGCCACATACGTAGAGATGCGTTTCGGGGTCGGGATTTCGCAAGAGCGCGACGATATCCAGCTTCTGATCGTCGGGCCCATCGTCAAAGTGGAACATGACCTGGGCGGAAAACGCAGACGTCGAAATACGCTCAGCGAACGCAGTACGTTGCCGCGATCGGGTGCAATAGTGCATCTCGAAAGGTGCACCTATGCTGGAAAGACTTTCTGCCATGCACAGAATCGGGGTTACGCCGATTCCACCGGCCAACAACAATGAACGCTTGGCCGCGTGCTCAAGCGGAAAGTGATTTCTTGGTTCGCTGACGTGAAGAAGATCGCCTTCCTGGATGCCGTCGTGCATGGCGACGGATCCACCACGCGAGCCGGGATCCCGCAGGACGCCGATCTGATAATGCGCGGTTTCATTCGCGGCGTTGCATAGCGAGTACTGGCGCACCAGCCCCGATGGACCGTGGACGTCGATATGCGAGCCGGCGGAAAACGCGGGAAGCGACTTGCCGGATGGATCCACTAGCACGAACGAGCAGATATCGACGGCTTCGTCGGCCTTATGTGCCACTTTCAGAGTCAGTAGGGGGGCGTTCATGATGCGTGCGAGATAAGTCTAATCATTGGTTATTGGGGGCGGCGCACTGACTCACGTATGGGCCAATATAGTCTGTGACCACCTTGCTTCAATTCGCGAATCCGATGGAGCCATTCGGCGGCCCCACCATTTCGCGCGAGTCATGGTCATTTGGTTTCGGCTCGATTTGAAGTTGCCATACCGATTTGAGTTGGGCCTGCGCCAAGGCCCATTGGATCCTTGCCGGTCAGGTAGTTCGGCGCCAACACATGCCCGCTTGGGACCTTCCGCTCCGGGAGGCGGCAGCGTGTTCCGCCAGCCCATCGTGATGGCGGAACACGCCGAAGAAATCGGGGATATATCGCTCGCCCCTGTCAGAAACGGCTGAAAGTGACGCCGACGACGTCCGCGCCAGGGCATGCCTCGATAGGTGTCCATGCATGTTTGTCTCCTCACCCACTGTCGTTTGCAACAATATTAAACGCGTGCAACCAAAATGGAGACTAGGGTTTTCACTTACGAATTGCACCCGTGACTCTCGTTGACTTCTCGCGCCCTCATAAAATATAGTTGCATTCATATAACGTAGTTGCACACAACAGCAGGCGATGGAGACGAACGATGGGATTTGCGACCGAAGAAGCGCCTAAAGCACCACAATTCTGTCTGACGCTATGCGCCGTCGGGGCCGGGCCGAAATTGGGGTTCGGCCTCATGGGAGTGTTCAACCTTGCACGCGGATCGCTGGACCTTGCCGACGCGCACCGCTGCGCAGCCCTAACAGGCGGACCAGGTAGCTTTACGCTCGGTGTGGCCGGTCCAGCCGCTCTCTTGATGCCGGCGGGCTTGCCCATGGAGCAACTCGCGCCGCGCCATCCATATGGGCGCGCCCGCTTAGACCAGCTTCTTGCGGCCACCCAAGGCACGGTGATGCCCGCTCGCGGAGTCGATGCGGCACGCCCTTCTGCCCTGGTTCTTGCACTGGGTGCGGCTCTCGCAGCCATTTCCGGCGCGCTGACTGCGCCGGTCGAAGGGCACCAGTTCTTTGCGAACCGAAACCTCCCCGGCGTGCTTGATCCGGGCAATACGACTGCCCTCTACGCGGCGCTAGTTGCCGTGCTTCTTGTCATGTGGATTGCAACCCGGATGACGAATGCACGTTTTTCGGTGTCGCGCTGCAAGGCGCTTGTGATAGCGAGCGTCGGATAAAGGCGCCTGGCTTTGAGACGTTTCAATATCGCCTCGTAGGCCCGGCAACTCCTACCGGCCTCGCCGGATTGGCCGTGTGTGGCGAAACATAGTAAGGATTTTTCATGACTTTTCTTAGAAACTATTGGTATGTGGCGGCGATCGCCGAAGAGGTGCCGGCAGGTGGCATGTTGGCCAGGAGAATCTGCGACGAACCTGTCGTACTGTTCCGCGGTACCGACGGATCCGTAGCGGCGCTTGAAGACCTTTGCTGTCACCGCCGATATCCTCTCAGCAAGGGACAGGTCGAAGGTTGCTCAATTCGCTGTGGCTATCATGGAATGGTGTTCAACCAGGAGGGCCAGTGCACGGAGATTCCAGGCCAGACGGCAATTCCCAAGAATGCCTATGTCAAGCGGTATCAGGTCGTCGAGCGCTACCACTGGATCTGGATCTGGATTGGCGACGACGAACTCGCAAACCCGGACAACATTCCGGACTATCACTGGTTTGACGACCCAAACTGGCGCGGAAAGTCCACTCGTTTCCATGTCAACGCCAGCTTCAAGCTCATTGTCGAGAATCTACTCGACCTGAGCCATCTGAGCTTCGTGCATAAATCGACCATTGGGAATAAAGCGGTGGTCGACGAAGCCAAGGTAACGTTCGATCGAGGCGAAAGCGAAGTTCGCGTGAATCGATGGATGCGCAACGTGCCTCCCCCGCCCTCCTATGTGCGCGCTGCGGTGATTCCGTTCGAGCGGGTCGACCGTTGGCAGATCATCCACTTCATGCCACCCGCGTTCTGTCGGCTATATGTCGGGGCAATGAAGCCGGGCATGACACCAGAGGAAGCCGCGAACGCCCGGAAGATGGAGTGGTTGAATCTGAATGCCATGACCCCGGAGACGGAGCACACGACGCATTACTTCTGGGGTCAGGTTCACAACCACGACCTGGACAAGCCTGAAGTTACCGAGCTCATATTTCGGGAAGTCGAAACTGCATTTACGGAAGACAGGGAAGTGTTCGAAGAGCAGCACAAGGCAAGAGAGGGCCGCGTGATCGATCGCCCCGAAGTCAACACGCTCGCTGATGCAGGCTCGCTTCACGCGGCACGGGTCATCGACAGGCTGTTGCGCGAACAATCCGAAGGCTCCGCACAACCGGTCCTGCCAAGTCAGCTGCTGTACGGGCCACGCTGGTAGCCTGGGTTGCGCGGTGGCAGTTGCAATAGAGTATTAATCAAGGAGACGGTAATGGCAGCGAACAGAGGTGTGGTGTATGTCGGCCCCGGGAAAGTCGAGGTGCAGGCTATCGCTTTTCCTGACTTGGTAGAACCGAACGGGAGAAAGGCAAATCATGGGGTGGTGCTTCGTGTGGTATCCACCAATATCTGCGGGTCGGATCAGCACATGGTTCGTGGTCGCACGACCGCTCCTGCGGGGTTGGTTCTGGGTCACGAAATTACGGGCGAAGTCATCGACATCGGCTCTGACGTCACAACGCTCCAGAGAGGCGACCTGGTCTCCGTACCGTTCAACGTGGCTTGCGGACGCTGCCCGATGTGCAAGGCGCAGAACACTGGCGTATGTTTGAGTGTGAATCCGGGTCGTCCCGGCGGTGCGTATGGCTATGTAGACATGGGTGGCTGGATTGGCGGCCAGGCCGAATATGTCATGGTGCCGTACGCAGACTTCAATCTGCTGAAGTTCCCGGATCGCGATCGGGCGATGAGCAAGATAAGGGATCTCACCTGCTTATCCGATATTCTGCCAACCGGGTACCACGGTGCGGTAACGGCAGGAGTTGGTCCCGGGGCAACCGTGTACGTGGCCGGTGCCGGGCCTGTGGGGATGGCCGCCGCCGCATCGGCGCGGCTCCTGGGCGCTGCAGTGACTATCGTGGGAGATGTGAACAAGGCTCGCCTGGAACATGCGCGGCGCGTTGGCTTTCAGACTGTGGATCTTTCCGAAGACGCATCCCTTGGAGAGCAAATCGCTGAGATTCTAGGCGAGCCAGAAGTCGATTGTGCGATTGACTGCGTTGGATTCGAAGCGCGCGGACACGGCCATAGCGGCTCGCAGACCGAAGCGCCGGCAACAGTCCTGAACTCGTTGATGGAGGTGACGCGTGTTGCAGGCAAGATTGGCATTCCCGGGCTTTATGTTACCGACGACCCAGGTGCGACCGACCCGGCCGCGCAGCGCGGAAGCCTGTCGGTCCGTCTTGGCTTGGGCTGGGCAAAGTCGCATAGCTTCTTTACTGGTCAAACGCCCGTAATGAAGTACAACCGAAACCTGATGCAGGCCATCCTTTGGGATCGAATCCAGATCGCGGAAATTGTGAATGTCCAGGTTATCAGTCTGGCCCAGGCGCCTGAAGGCTACGCCCAGTTCGATTCCGGGGTCGCGAAGAAGTTTGTGATCGATCCACATGGAATGCTGGCCAAGGCCGCCTGAACGGGCGCTCGGCCGGCTGACCGCGCAATGCTTGAATTGCCTTCCAACAATTCAGACTGACGCAAGAGAAGACGGGCTTGAAGGACATTGCCTGGAAATATCGGAGCGATGTTCGTAACAGCCCGGCCATCGCCGTCTTGACACAATAGCGGGAGTTGCTGGTGCAGTTGTGAGGGAGGATCGAGCTCTGTTGAACACTATACGGCTAGTCGCAACATGGGAATAATCCGCCAAAAGTAGATAGCCGGGTAACCGTCAAGGTGGATACCGATGTGAGAGCAAAAGCCAGGACCACCGGCTTCATCGTCGGGCCGCACTTCCGCGCGATCGAAGGCCTGCCGATCGTCTGCTTATTGACTTCACCGGAAGGAGATATGTGTGAAGAACTCAATCCACTGCTCTTGGTCAATCGAATCGCCGACTATTACGAGATGGGAATCAGAGAAAGAGTTTGAGGTCGCGGCCAGGGCCGCCAGAAACGAACTGAAGCTGGCCCATGCACGTGCAGATGCAGACCTCTTCCATGCACTTAGAAACACGGCGTCGATGGATTTGCGCGCCATCTCGAATACTCAGGCAAACTTTGCGCGGGCATTGGCGATGGCCAGTGAGAACTATCATAAGGCGCTTGCAAATGCTGAAAGGCTACGGCTCTATGCTACTTCAATCACAGACACGCCGATCGGTAGTGGGGCACCGCAGGAAGCCCAAGACCCATTTCTTGACGTGGTAATGGGACTAGCGATGCAACTCGCGGCCGAACTCACTTTCAGCCTTCTTCGCGTCTCGGGCCGAAATCGGCACTCAGAGTGCCTGTAATTTAGCCAGGCTGCGGCGCACCATTAGACTCAGCAGTTCGATGAAGGGGCATTCCCGACCGCGGCACGATGCTGCCGTCGCGCTCATTGACCCACGGCGGCATCGCTCCAGCCAATCTGGCGGCTCAGCCGGGTGGTCAGCTCCAACAAGGCCTGCACGACGTGGCCGTCGATCATGTCGTCCATACGACCAATCGGACCGATGACGGAGATCGCCGCAACGGGCACATTCGAACGGTCGAGAACAGGTGAGGCGACGGCAGTGAACCCTGCGAGCAAGGTGCCAGAGGCCACTGCGAATCTCGAAGCCCGGATGTTCTGCAAAGCGGCGTCCAGATCGAAGTCCGGCCGTGTCGGCGCCCAGGCGCCAACACCATTTTCAGCCTCCCGCTCGAGCAACGACTGGGTCGCGCTGCGCGGCAGGAAAGCGGCGTAGACGAGCCCGATCGCCGATGACAAGAGCGGGAGCACGCTACCAACGCGAATCTCGAGAACCGTTCGATTCCGGCCGTCCACACGGTCCACGATCGTCGGTCCGTGCGTTCCCCAGACGGCAAGGAATGTCGTGTAGCCCAAGGCATCCGAGAGGGCGACCATCTCCCCATGGCTGGACCGCACCACATCTACCTTTTCCAGTGCCGCCAGGCCCAATTTCAATGCCGCGGGGCCAAGACTGTACCGGCCATTGCTCGGATCCTGTGAAACCAGACCCAGATCGAGAAAACTCACCAGGTAGAATCGCAGCTTGCTTGCAGCCATGCCCGTTGCCGCAGCCAGGTCCTTGAGCGCGAGAGGTCCCGGCGCCTCGACGATCTTCTCCAGCACTTCGAAGCCGATGACAATCGACTGAATGCCGCGGGCCTTGCGGTCGGAGGATTCCAGGGATGCTTCGTCGAAGTTAGAGGTCATGCTAGAAATGGGCGATTACTGATCCGACAGGCGGCGACTGCCGAGAGGCGCGCGTACCGTGGTGCACGATCATACACGCACGGCGCAAAAGTCAACAATTGTGCCCATTGATGTGGAAGCCCTGCTCGTCTGGCGCGCTGTGCGTCGCGCCCTTCGCTTGTGGCGCAAGCGATACGCGCGCCACCGGAAGCGGGCAATGCAGTTTATCAGTCAGGCTGGTGAAGGGAACTGCCCCGCCCGCCGATCACGAAACGGCCTTCGGGGTCGCGGTCCTGCCCGGCACCGGCTAGTACAACATCCCGTAAATAGCTTGAATAAATAATCGCCTCGGATATCATGGCGGGATGAGTCGAGGCCGCCATGCAACGCCAGTGAAGTTGGCGAAGAAAGAAAGACAGGAACTGTTATCGCTGATCGAGCGCAAGACGGCGCCGTGATCGAGCGCAAGACGGCGCCG